>JBEAXM010000223.1:0-2819 GCA_041159805.1 Bacteroidota bacterium | reverse complement strand
TTTCCAAACAGCACCGGTTACCTTTCGGTAAATGCTGGAACGCGTAATGTGAAGGTGAATGTGGCGGGTACATCAACCACTGTTATCAATGCAGACCTACCTTTAACCAAAAACAACTCTTATTCGGTATTCGCTGTAAACACCGTTGCCAACATCGAGGCATTGGTTGTTGAAGATGATTTGTCTACTCCTGCCTCGGGTAAGGCGCATGTTCGTTTCATTCACCTGTCACCTGACGCTCCTGCAGTTGATATCGCCCTTGATGGTGCAGCCGTGGTGTTTCCTGATGTAACGTTCAAGGAGTATACCGATTTCACTCCATTGGATGCAGGTTCTTACGATTTGGAAGTCCGCGTAGCTGGAACCTCCACCGTTGCCTTGGATTTGGATCCAATCAATCTTCAAGCTGGTAAGATCTACACGGTTTTCGCTAAAGGAACCCTGACCGGTACCGGCAGCCAAGCCCTTTCCGCACAGATTATCGTAAATAAATAATCCTGTTTGTTTTTTGTGTGTGTTTGAGATCCCGTGCAGGAAACTGCACGGGATTTTTTTATGCCGTTCAAGAATGACTATTTTTGTATTACTATGAAATTCCAATCACCTGTTCCCTTATCTCAAGTCGCCTCCATCAGTGGAGCCACCATTCTGGGTCCTGTTGATGTGAATGCCATTGGCATCAATGAGATTCATATGGTGGAACATGGCGATATCACGTTCGTTGACCATCCTAAGTATTATGACAAGGCGTTGGCATCTGCTGCAACATTCATCATCATCAACAAGGAGGTTGACGTGCCATCGGGCAAATCGTTGCTTTTTTGTGAAGATCCTTTCTCGGCCTATGTGTCCATAGTGAAACACTTTAGGCCCTTTCAGCCCATGAGTACACCAATATCCTCATCTGCGGTTATAGGTGAGGGAACAATCATCCAACCCGGAGTGCACCTTGGTAACAATGTTATTGTCGGTAGGGACTGCGTTTTGCACCCGGGTGTTGTGGTATACGACCATTGCATCATAGGCGATAGGGTTACCATACATGCCGGAACGGTGATTGGTGCCGATGCCTTTTATTACAAGAGAAGGCCCTCAGGTTACGACAAAATGGTTTCCTGTGGCCGTGCCATTATCGAGGACGATGTGGAGATTGGTGCTTCGTGTACCATTGACAAAGGTGTTTCAGGCGATACCATTATCGGCAAGGGTACTAAATTCGATAACATGGTGCACATCGGTCATGATACGGTTATAGGGCGTAATTGCTTGTTTGCTGCTCAGGTGGGCGTGGCAGGAGTTGTTAGAGTTGAGGATGATGTGATTCTTTGGGGACAGGTTGGAGTGCAAAAGGACTTGGTAATCGGAAAAGGTGCCGTGGTGCTTGGTCAATCCGGTGTGCCTAAATCCCTCAAGGGTGGTGTTACCTACTTTGGTAGTCCTGTCAGGGAAGCGCGTGAAAAAATGAAGGAGCTTGCAATGATTAAAAGACTGCCTGAAGTCATAGTGTTTCTAAAAGACTGATTTCTCAAATTTCAATGTCAAAAGTGGAGGAGCTAAGGTTAAAGGAGGAATTGGAGGCCAAAAAGCTCCAGCTGCATTGGTTGCTGCAAATTACCAAGGCGATCAATTACAACCTGCCTTCTGCTAATCTTTTTGATATCTACCAGTCTGTGCTTAAGAACCAGTTGCATGTGGGTCGGGTGCTTTTGATAGTGAACGAAGGTGGATGGCACTCTCCATTCTCTTACGGAATGGATTCTGAAATCATCCCCAAGGATATGGATGTTCTTTTGTCGGATATCCAATCATTCTCATCCGGAAATGTCATCAATGGACATTGGACCTCTTCCTTTGAAACAATCATTCCCGTTACTCATCAGGATGTTCCTTTGGCCTATGCCTTGATTGGTGCCATTGACGATGAGGTATTCCATAGCAGGCGGGAAATCATCACCTACATCCACACCATCACGAATGTGATTGTGGTTGCCATTGAGAACAAGCGTTTGGCCAAGGAATCCATCAGGCAGGCGGCAATTGAAAGGGAATTGCAGCTGGCCGCACAAATGCAGTCCATGCTGTTTCCCGCCAATCTTGTCACACATTCTTTTCTAGACATAGCGGCCACCTATATCCCGCACCAGTCGGTTGGTGGCGATTACTACGACTTCATCAAGCTGAATGATGACGAGGCCCTGGTATGTATGGCCGATGTTTCCGGCAAGGGTTTGTCGGCTGCAATGTTGATGTCTAACTTCCAGGCCAACCTGCATGCCATCATTCGCCACACGCAATTCACCCTGGAGGATCTGGTTACTGAGTTGAACGCTTGTGTGAATCGTTCCGCCCAAGGGGAGAAATTCATTACTTTTTTCGTGGCAAGGATTTCTGAAAAGACCAACCGGATCCACTACATCAACGCAGGTCATAATCCACCCGTATTGCTTCATGATGATGCAGCTGAGGTTTTGGAATCAGGAACAACCGGCTTGGGCATGTTTGATGAGTTGCCCTTTTTACGCAGCGGCTCCGCCACATTTAATAAAGGATCTTTGTTGTTCTGCTACACCGATGGAATTACAGACATGGAAAACATGCATGGCAGTTCATTCGGTTCAGAAAACCTGGAGAAGCTTTTGCGGGATCATTTCCATGTGTCCAGCATGCGTGAACTTCACGACCGGATGGTGGTGAGTTTCGACGAGTTCCGAGGAGGGAATTCCTTTCCTGACGACGTGACTTTCCTAAGCGTTCGTTTCTCCTGAGTCTACTTCTATTGCAGTGTCTTTTTCTTCCATCCTTGAAGAATAGATGTCAAG
>JBEAXM010000140.1:0-8832 GCA_041159805.1 Bacteroidota bacterium | reverse complement strand
CCCGAGGTGGATACTTGCGTATCCCAAGGACGTAGTTCTGTCAAACCCAGCTTTTCCTTGCGTAGTTGGTGTAATGTTGACAGCAAAGGTATCAGCTCCTGCTCTATTGCGTCGTGGAACTGTTCGCAATCGCTAACGGAATAGTCAAATCGTCCGAGTGCCGCAAACATGTAGTCGCGGTAATTTTCGAAGCCGGCGTTGATGGCTATCTGATGGCGTAGCGCTATCAGATCGTTGAACAAAAGGTCGAGTTGCTCACGGTCATTTAGGCGTCGTTCGGTGATTTTCTCGAATGCAAGTTGTCTTGTTTTCCGGTCGGTGCTTTTCAACAGATTGGCGGCCTGCTGCAACGTGAGCTCCTTGCCATCAACTTCAATGGTCATTGCGCCTGATATGGCGGAGAACTCCTGTTCTTTTTTTTGCAGCTCAGTGAACAAAGGAATGTTTTCCTCGCGGAATATCTCCACTTGTTTTCGAATACCACGGATCAGGATTTCCATGCGCGGGTCGTTCAATCCCGGAAGATGACCGCTATCCAACAGCTTTCGGTTGAGTTGATCTCCATAAGGTGCCATGCGCGGCTCAATCTCCGTCACGAAAAAGTGAAAATCGTTCTTGAAGGTCTCTGATGCCGTGTCGCAACTCATCCGGATATACCGCCAGGCAAAGTCTTCTTGAAGAAAGGACTCCAACTCGGAGCGGTCGAGCAACCATTGTCGAAGTTCAGTGGCTGATTGAATCTCGCGATTTACGAGCTCAACAAAATAATGCTCCACATCACCCCAAGCTTCTATAGCCAGGTTTTGGGGCAAATAATGTCTTTGGAGCTTATCCGGGATCCGAAGGGTGGTAGCGGCAGACATCGTAAAAATCAGGATGCTGATTCTTCGTTGGCGGGTTCTTCCGTTGCTTTGGCTTCCTCATCAGGGGTGGCCACAAAATCCTTGACCATATGGAACCAGGCGAACATTTTCTTGATGTCGGAATTGTAAACCCGCTCGGAGTCGAATCCAGGGACCACCTCAGCAAAAGCGGTGCGAAGTTTTTTATCATCGGCCTTGGCTTCGGGCAACGGGTTTTTTTCAGAATGCTCTTTCATTTTGAGGAACACCTCTTTCAAGGTGATATCATCCTCCTTCATGTAAACCGTTATGTCATCAAGCATGCTGATGCGCTGCGTGGCCGATATCGGTTGACGCTTTTTATCGGTTAGTGACTCCACAATAAACCCTGCCTTGTTCTGTGCGATCACTTTGTAAAGCCCGGGCATGCCGCTAACGGCGATGATTCCTTTCAGTCCCATTTATTATTTGTTTTCTGATGCGAATTTACGAACTCACTTGCTGTGGTGGATGCCTGACGGGTATAAAAAAAGCCCGCCAATGGCGGGCTTTGATGATTTATGTGGGTTACTTTTTCACAAAGCGTGTATGGGCGGATGTTCCGTCTGATACCACTTGTAGCAGATACGTTCCTGCAGGCAGGTTGGAAACGTCCAAGGTCCTTTGGTTGCTGTTGTTGTTCAATAGGATTCTTCCAGCCATATCGATTATTCGCACCTCTTGGATGGCTTTGTCGGATGGTAGTGAAATCAGCAGCTGGTCACCTACGGGATTTGGCGAAACCGACAGGTTCAACCCATTCGAATTTGTTTCCGAAAGTGAAACAAACAAGCCGTCGTATTTGATTTGCGCATTGGTGGCGCTGGTGTTCAAATCGTTCAGGTCGTCGCCTGCAATCAGTGCAAACGCCACCCGAACCGAATCGCCTGCAGGGATGGTGAATGGACCGGAGCTCACTACGTCGATCACATCGTTACCGGTTCCTGTACCTCCAGCGGTGGCCCGGTTGGTGGAAAGGGTGGTGTATTTTTCGGCAGTGTTGTAACCATCGGATAGATTGGCGCCACCACCTCCGGCAATGTTGTCAACGGCATAATGTAAGAAAGGAGTGCTTGTAAGCAATTTGATTCCTGCCCATAGTCCTGTGGCTGTGGTGTTGTATACATAGCCCATTTTGAGCGCGGCGTTTTCATTGCCTTTATTCAAGCTGTAGTCTTGAATGTCCCAGTCGGCGAATATCCCTGCATACAGGTTGCTCAATGTAGAGGTGGATGTGTTTTTGATGGTGTATTCAACAATCACGTATTTGTCGTCGCCAGGGTTGCTCCACGCAAGTGCCTTGTGCGAAACCAGAACCGGCAGTGGCGCAGCCGATGGTGAGTCGTTGAACTTTCCGTATAGATCGAACTCGGATTGAACAGCTGGCATCAGCTTTTGCACCACCTGGGTGGATTGAAAATCGTTATCCGTACCGGTATCGTTACGAACGTTGTCGGAAACGGCGGATGAGGATTTTCCGATCATGAGACCTGCTTCATACAACAGGTTTTCTCCATTGTATCCAAATCCAAGTCCTTCGGTTTGTCCGGTTCCGTTGTATCCGATTCGGCCCTTGCTGGTGATAGTGGTGCTGACTTGGTTGATGGTCACATTGATGTAGTCTACGTTGAGGACCACATCGTATAGTTGTACGTCGGTGTAGGATCCGTCAGTGATGTTGAAGCGGAAGGTGACCTTGGTGTTCAGTGGGGTGTTCGGATTGATGCGGATCAGGAACGGATCGGCACTGTTGTTCACTGATGCGAGGGTTCCCAAAGCGCCAACAGTGGTGCTGTTGTCCAATATGGTGACCCAGGTGGACGTTGTTGAAATGGTGACCACCAGGTTACTGGTTGGATCCAGATAGTTGGTGATGTCGCCCGTGATGCGAAGGGTGTCACCAACAACGAATGCGTTATCGTTGTTGTCGGTAGTTGATGGATCCACAATCCTGACAGAAGGGCTGGCGATTGTTAATGCACGAAACATGTTGATGCGTCCCTTTCCGAGTTTGTTCTGGTAGGCGGCGTTTCCTGAAACTCCGTAAATATTGTCACAAGTGACACGCAGTTTTTCTCCCACTTGCAAAGCGGTGTAGGAGGGGAAGTGCGATTTGATTATGGCGGCGGCCCCTGCGGCTACTGGAGATGCCATTGAGGTTCCGCTTTGTGCCTGGTAGGCGTTGTTTGATTGAGCTGCGTAGATGTTGGAGCCAGGGGCGCACACATCGATAAAGGCTCCGAAGTTGGAGAATGATGATTTTGTGTCGTTGTTTCCCGTTGATGCAACGGATAGCACATTACGGTAGGATGCTGGGTAGAAGGTGTCCTCACTGTTGTCGTTTCCGGCTGCGGCAATAACCAATGAGTTCATGTTGTTGGTTGCGTAATCGATAACATCCTGACCGAAAGAGCCGCCTCCTGGTCCACCCCAGGAGCAATTGATGATCTGGCATCCCGCGTCAGCGGCATAGGTGATTCCCTCATAGGCCTTGGTCAGAGAACCGGAGGCACTGGAGATTTTTACAGGGAGGTATTTGCAATTGAAGCCGGGCGCGGCCACCCCTACGTTATTATTGGTTACAGCCGCTGCGCAACCCGCTACATGTGATCCGTGCGTGCTTGCGTTCACCGACGGGTTGTTGTCATTCTCTCCCAAATCCCAACCACGGTAATTGTCAATGTACCCGTCGTTGTCATTATCGATGCCATCAACCGGTTCGTTGTAGTTGATTTTGAGGTTGGCAAGCATATCGGGGTGATCCAGATCCCCACCGGTATCGGTGATTCCAATCACCACACTGGTGTCACCCTGCTCGATATCCCATGCAGTATAAGCTTGAATCTTACCTAGATGGTATTGTAAGCCGAGGTTCGGGTCGTTGGGGTTGAAAAACAAACGGGGCAGAAACTTCGGCTCCGCATATTCCACTAGTCCTGTGCGAAGAATCGAGCTGACAGCTTTTTCAATTTGGATGGCTTGGTCGTATTGTATTTGATAAATCAATGACAAATCGACCATTTTCTGTCCACTTGCATTGCGTTCAACCGCGGGTGCCGTTTTGGCAGGAAACACCTTTTGGATGTCAGTGGCTCCGATTTGGCTCAAAACAGTATTGAGCGACTGTAAATCAAAGCCGTTGGTCCGTGCTTGAGCACGATGCTCCGACTTGAGTTTGAATACGATGATAGCGGGTTGTAGATCCGCTGTTGTTACACCTTTGGGTAAGGAGTAGGAGGTTGACGTCTGGGCCGATGACTCAGAGCTTAAACAAATCCCCAAAAATGAAAATACAAGGGCCGCTAGAGCGAATCGATTAGATTTGTACATGGTTTTTATCAACATAAGTCATTGATTATTATTGTTTTCGAATTTATGCTTTTTGGTAGACAATTTCAAGCTATAAAGTTACAATATAACTTAAGTACAACAAGACTCGGGTTAAAACAGTTTTCGATTTTCAAATACGATTCGATTTAAATGCTTTGATTGATTTTCAATGGATAATTTTTTTGATTGGAGTTCAATAAACGCGTTTGTTTTTCGTATCTATGTAAAGCCGTGTCCAATAGGTCTTCAATTTCAAAAATGACAACATTTCCTTTGGCAGAGAAACCAAATGGCACTAACTTTGTTCCCCTTTTGAAACGCACACTTTAGAAAAACAACCTGACAATGAGACAGCTAAAAATAACCCCATCCATCACCAACCGCGACAGTGCCTCTTTGGAAAAGTACCTCCAGGAGATTGGTCGTGAGCAAATGATTACCCCCGCCGAGGAGCCCATCCTGGCACAGCGCATCCGCGAAGGCGATGCCGCTGCGCTCGATAAGCTTGTTCGTGCAAACCTCCGTTTCGTAGTATCCGTAGCCAAGCAATACCAGAACCAAGGATTGAGTCTTTTGGATTTGATCAACGAGGGTAACCTTGGACTGATCAAGGCAGCCAAGAAGTTCGACGAAACCAAAGGTTTCAAATTCATCTCTTACGCCGTATGGTGGATTCGTCAGTCGATCCTACAAGCATTGGCTGAGCAGGCCCGTATCGTTCGTTTGCCATTGAACAAACTTGGCGCACTCAACAAGATCAAGAAGGCATTTGTGCAGCTGGAGCAGAAGTACGAGCGTGAGCCAAGTGCTGAAGAGTTATCCGAAATCCTCGAAATGACCGAAGAGCAGGTTTCTGACACCTTGGGTGTTTCCGGACGTGCGGTTTCTGTTGACGCACCTTTCGACAGCAAGGACGACCAAAGCAATCTGTTGGATGTTCTTTCCAACCCCAATTCACCGTCTGCTGATACCGACATGATCGCTGAATCGATGCAGCAAGACATCATCCGATCCTTGAACACCCTCCCATCAAAGGAAAGCGATGTGTTGAAGTTGTTTTATGGTATCGGTCATTCCCGTGCCCACACATTGGAGGAAATCAGCATGAAGTTGGATATGACCCGTGAGCGTGTGCGCCAGATAAAGGACAATGGTATCAAGCGCCTTCGTCACAATTCCCGCAGCAAACTGCTCCGCACCTATTTCGAATAATTTTAATCAAATTCCATATAACCCGGATGGCTCCCTTCAAGAATCATCCGGGTTTTTTGTTTCTGAACCACAAACTTTTCTGATTTCATTTGTTCCTATTGAGCTATTTTTATGCCATGAACGGGAATGATAATATGGAAACGAAATCTTTTTGGAGCGATTCCCGACTTGCCGGCGCCCTTTTGTTTCTAAGTGCGGTCTTATCCATCGTAATTGCAAACTCCCCATTGGCTGAGGGGTTTCATCATCTGCTTGAGACATCGTTTGGCATCACCCTTGGATCCCTTTCAGTTTCCAAAAGCATCCATCATTGGGTCAACGATGGATTGATGGCTATTTTCTTTTTTGTAGTCGGATTGGAATTGAAGCGTGAAATCATCGCCGGCGAGCTAAGTGATCCCCGAAAGGCCATGCTTCCAATTGCGGGTGCTATTGGTGGAATGGTAGTTCCTGCATTGATCTATCTTTTTTTCAATTCCAATGGTCCCGGTAATGCTGGATGGGGGATACCCATGGCCACCGATATTGCCTTTGCCTTGGGCGTTCTGCATCTGTTAGGCAATCGCATTCCGATTTCCTTGAAAGTGTTTCTCACCGCTTTGGCCGTTGCCGACGATATCGGTGCGGTTTTGGTCATTGCTTTTTTCTACACATCGGATATCAATCTGATGAGCTTGGGCATCGCCGGATTGATCCTTGCATTCATGATTGCCGCCAACCGTCTAGGGGTTAGGAATACCACCTTCTATGCTGTTTTCAGTATCTGTGGCTTGTGGCTCTGCTTTTTGATGTCGGGTGTGCATCCCACCATCGCTGCTGTGCTTGCGGCCTTCACCATTCCGGCAAATGTCAAACTTCCAGAGACGGATTACCTTACAAAACTGGAACGGCTGATGTCGAAGTTCCGGGCAGCATTGCCCAACGGTAAACCTACGGTTACCGAGGAGCAGCTTCACATACTTGAGGATATTCGCACTTCAACCAAACATGCATTAACGCCATTGCAGCGTCTCGAACACATGTTACATCCTTTAGTCTCATTGTTGATCATGCCTATTTTCGCTTTGTGCAATGCGGGGTTTGTTATTGGAGATGGCTTTTGGAGCGGATTGCTTCATCCGGTTTCGATCGGCGCTTTCCTTGGATTGGTGGTTGGTAAGTTCATTGGTGTTGCAGGAGTAGTGGTGCTTTTCCACAAGATGCGTTGGTCGCCATTGCCTACAGGCATGGGTTATAGGCATGTGGTTGGAGCCGGTCTGCTTGCAGGAATCGGATTCACCATGTCGTTGTTTGTAGCCGGATTGGCTTTCCCCTTTGGAACGATGATGGAAAACGCCAAGATCGGTATCATCAGCGCTTCAGTGGTTGCCGGTGTTTTGGGCTACTTGATTCTTAGCCGAGCACCGACTACTGAAAAAGACGGATGATTTTTTCCGCAAGCACTTTGGATATCTTCAGATGGGACTCATGCGTCCACCCCGCTATGTGAGGTGTTAATACGGTTCGGTCGCTATTGATCAAGTAACGCATTGGTTCGGGCAGCTCGCTGTTGTCAAGGTTTTCAAATGATACGCTTTCATATTCGATCACATCCAGCGCTGCTCCCAATACACGACCCGACTCCATGGCTCGCACCAGCGCAGCGGTATCGACCACCTTGCCACGCGATGTGTTGATGAATCGTATTGGCTTTTTGAAACTGTTCAGGAAATCATCATTAACCATATAGCGGGTCTCCTCCGTCAATGGCACATGCATCGACAGCACATCGCAATGGTCGAATAGCTCAATGATATCCGACTGACGTACGTGAGGAAAATCATCAGGGCTTATTTGCAAATATGGGTCGTATGCAAGTACATGTGCATCGAATCCAGCCAGCTTTTTTGCAAAGGCGCTTCCGGTATTACCGAAGCCAATGATGCCAATGGTTTTTCCTTCCAGCTCCCACCCACGGTTCTCCTCCCGAAGCCAGATGCCTTCCCGTACTTCGCGGTCGGCCCGTAGCAAGTGATTGTTCAAGGCCAATAGCATCCCCATGGCCTGTTCAGCCACTGCGTTGCGATTCCCTTCAGGAGCGTTCAAGCACATCACGCCCATGGAAATGGCTTTGGATACATCAATGTTTTCCATGCCAGCACCTGCGCGCGCAATGAACTTCAAACCACTTGCCGCATTTAAGAACTCTTGGTCGATTTTGAACCTGCTGCGTATCACTATGCCGACATATGCCTTCCAATCGGAGCATATTTCCGCTTTAGCGAGATGGTAGCCATCCACGCAAGTGAAGCCATGCTGCTGCAGTGCCTCTTGTAAGTAAGGGTGCACGGTATCGATGAAAAGTATGTTTCCTTTAGACATGAATCAGAGCAATGTGCCTGTGAGCAACATGGCAGCCAATGTAAAGTAAATAATCAGTCCTGTAACATCCACCAATGTGGCGATGAATGGAGCTGAGGAGGTGGCAGGGTCGGCGCCCAAGCGTTTCAGGATCAGCGGAAGCATGGAGCCCATCAACGAGCCCCAAAGTACCACACCGGTGAGTGACAAGCCAATGGTGAGGGCAACGGAAAACCAATGTGGACCGTAAACATCGGTGAAGGCCGACCAAGCGGCAATACGAATGAAGCCGAGTGTGCCCAACATCATACCCAGGAATAATCCTGATATCAGTTCCCTACGCATGATGCGGTACCAATCGCGTGTGGTTATCTCTCCCAGTGCCATGGCGCGAATGATCAGGGTTGCCGCCTGTGACCCTGAATTGCCGCCACTGGAAACGATCAATGGAATGAACAAAGCCAGCACAACGGCCTGGGCGATTTCATGTTCGAAGAACGCCATCGCGGATGCGGTGAGAAGCTCACCAAAGAAGAGTATCACCAGCCAGGGGGCACGCTTGCCAATCATTTTCCACACAGGAACATCCATGTAGGGCTCTTCGAATGCCTCCACACCTCCAAGCTTCTGTATATCCTCGGTGTCCTCTTTCTTAGAGAGTGCCAGCACGTCATCGATAGTAACGATACCCAGCAACATGCCGTTGGCATCGGTTACCGGAAGTGCCACCCGGTTGTTTTCGGTAAATACATTCACCGCAACCTCTTCGTCGTCGGTCACCAGCAACGAAATCCGTTTGCCATCCATGAGCTCGTACACCTTGGTGTCGAGAGGAGCCAGCAAAATTTCACCGATCTTGATATCGTCTATGAGGTAACCCCGTTCATCCACGATGTACAGGATATCGAGTGTTTCACTGCTTTCACCGTTTTCACGGATGTGATCCAATACGGTTTGCACTGTCCAGTCTTTTCCGATGGTGAAGTACTCCGGTGTCATCAAGCGACCAATGGAGTTCTCGGGATAACCCAGCAGCGAAAGCGCCACAGCGCGTTCTTTCTGCGTAAGC
>JBEAXM010000082.1:0-3450 GCA_041159805.1 Bacteroidota bacterium | reverse complement strand
GCTTATTAATAGGTTTTTAAGAATACATTTGTGAACAACCACTAGCACCGAAAATGCGTATCAAATTCCGTAGAATGCTCATCCCGGCTTTCACGCTGGTATTTTCTGTTGTTGCAGGTGTTTGGTTTTATATTTCTTACACCGACCTCGATTTATTTACGGTTAAGAATTTCGAGAGCCAGGCCGGGCCATGCTCGAATATGGCGTTAAAACCAATCGGGGATTTTCAAATCAAAGCCATGGTTTTTCTTTCCAAGGACAACGACTCGAATCTTGTGGCTGCTTTCCATTCCAGCAACGACTTGTTGAAATCATTTCAGGATGAAACCGGATGTTTTTCAGCCGATCGAATTCGTAATGCTGTGTTGGAATCAAAGAAATGTCTGAAGGAACTTATACAGGTTCGAATGCTTATTCTTCAAGCCAAAAGCTGGCATAACCATCGAATGTCGTCCTACACTCCAAACATGAGATCCACCGATTCCACTTTACTGTTTTTGGGATCCACTTTGATCAAAGAATTCGTGGAATCCAATCGGAAACCCGGTCCTGACTCCCTCCGTACCGATACGACGGCTTCCATTGCAAGAATGAATCTCGTATCTCAATCCCCCGATACGTTGAAGTCACAATTGATCAATCTGCTCGCTGAGTTAAATGGCTCCTACCTTGCATTCATGACGCAGAGAGAGCAGGAGTCAACGAGGTTGGCCGAAGCTCGATTGCAGCATGGTTTGCGAATGGGGGAAGCACGAAGCAGACTTTTTCAATTTACATTGATTGCCTGGATGATATCGCTTTTGCTGATTTCCACTTTCTATATTGTCAGCGTATTCAAGCGTAACAGGCCGGGTATTGAAGCTGGACTTATGTCACCTGCCACGGTTGTAAGGCCCGTTGTCCGGGATCAACTACCAAGCAATTTGCCTTTACGAAATGATGAAGTGTCTTCGGATGTTGAAGTCGCCTCGGGTGATGTGGATTTGTCAAAGGTTTTTTTCAAGTGTGGAGGCGATATCCACTTGATGAAGCAGATGCTGAATCGCTATTTGACATCCACCTTTGCAATAGCCCATAATCTCAAGTCCTATTCAAAAAACGGCAGTATCGATTCCGCTGATCGCATGCTCAGGACACTGCTTGAATCAACTGCTGAAATGGGATTTGAGTCTACTTGGTCACAGGCAAAACAGTTGTTGGAATTAATGGAGTCAAATCCGGGTAAGGATGAAATCGCTATAAGGATTGCAGGATTATCCGATGAGCTGTTCATCCACATTTCCAAAATCAAGGACCAGATGGGAAGACATCCGGCTTTCAAATGATTTTATTTGTCCAGCGGAAGCTCTATGTGAAAAACAGCCCCGCCCGTTGAAATGTTTTGGCATTTGATTGTGCCGCCATGTGCCTTGATGATGTCATTGGATATCGACAAGCCCAAACCGGTACCTTTACCGGTGGGTTTGGTTGTAAAAAACGGATTGAATACCCTTCCAATGACATCGGCTGGTAGTCCTATTCCGTTGTCTGTGATTGAAAACTGCACGGATTGGCCGATTATCTCCGATCGAACCTCTAATACTGGTTTGTGTTCAGGATCTGTTTTTTTACGCTCATTCATCGAGTAAAAGGCATTCATGAAAATGTTGAGGAAAACTTTTGATATATCCAAAGGCGCAAGACTTATTTTTGGGATATTGTGATCAAGTTCGACCTTTATTGCGATATCGAATTCAACATTGTTCATCTTGAATGCCTCCAATGAAATCTTCAAGAACTGCTCACAAATCATGTTCGCATTTTCCGGGCTTTTGCCTCCTCCTGAGGTTGCCCGGGTATGCTCAAGCATACCTTTTACTATACTATCCGCTCTTGAACCGTGTTCAAAGATCTTTTGGATATTTTTCCTTAGGTAATCGCCTGCCTCTTTACGTTCATCAGGGTTATCAGATTCAATAACCTCGTCTACCAGCTCCATGGATAGTTTGGCGAAGTTGGTGACGAAATTCAATGGGTTTTTAATTTCGTGGGCAATACCCGCGGTCAATTGGCCAAGCGAAGCCAGCTTTTCCTGTTGAACCAGCTGGTCCTGGGTGCTGCGAAGTTCAGCGGTTCGAATCTCAACCAGTTTGTCTAGTTCCTCGTTTCGGGAAGTAAGGTCTGAAATGATCCTTTGGTTTTGCATCCCAATCCTTCTGGTGATGGCAGCCACCATTTTTTGAAGGATGTGTGGTCTGGTTTTGAAAACATCGTTAAACTGTTCACGGCTCATGAAGTACAGAACAACCTCGGTTTCTGCCGTTACGGATACGGTTCTTGTGGAGTTTTCAAAAAAGGCCATTTCACCGAAAAAGGTTCCCGGGCCTAGTTTTGCCAGTATAAAATCCCCGTCATGTATTGTAACAGTCCCATCAGCAATGATATACAATGAATCACCGGGGTCTCCTTTGGATAGGATTCGTTCATCGGTTTTATACAGGCAGTGCACAAACACCTCGGAAAGCGCGTTGTAATCCTCATCCCCGAGTCCGACGAAAAGTTCGGATTTTTCCAATATGTTTGTTAGAACGCTCATTTGTCAACCTATCAAAAATAGGAAAACTATTCAACGTACGGCCTTTGGACATTCGTTTGGGGTTATGGACTAAATTTGCCCAGTCTGGCAAAGCCGAAATAGATAAAATTCAAGCAAATGGAAAACGAAAAGGCCCCTATTGATATTGCTTTCAATATCAATGAAGACCACAACAAAACACTGGTTTCTGCACTCGGAAACCGACTCACAAAGGTGGCTGAGGGAGGCGGTAAGAAAAATGCTGAAAAGCAAAAGGAGAAAAACAAGCTTTTGGCCCGTGAGCGAATCTCATACCTTTTAGATAAGGATCGGCCAAGCATTGAAATAGGTGCGCTTGCCGCGGATGGTATGTATTCTGAACATGGAGGGTGTCCATCGGCAGGAGTGGTTGTGGTGATTGGTTATGTGAGCGGTCGGCAATGCATAGTAGTTGCCAACGATGCCACCGTAAAGGCGGGTGCCTGGTTCCCGATGACTGCAAAAAAGAATCTTAGGGCCCAGGAGATCGCCATGGAGAATAGGCTGCCCATTATTTATTTGGTGGATAGTGCCGGTGTTTTCTTACCTGTACAAGACGAGATTTTCCCAGACAAAGAGCATTTCGGACGGATTTTCAGAAATAACGCAGTCATGTCTTCTGCCGGTATCATCCAGATTGCCGCTATAATGGGCAGTTGCGTGGCCGGAGGGGCCTACCTGCCCATCATGAGTGACGAGGCGATGATTGTTGATAAGACCGGATCAATATTTCTTGCTGGATCCTACTTGGTTAAAGCCGCTATTGGCGAGGATATCGATAATGAGACGTTGGGTGGGGCTACCACCCAGTGTGAGATTTCGGGAGTGACCGACAATAAGTTCCCATCGGATGAGGC
>JBEAXM010000080.1:0-16401 GCA_041159805.1 Bacteroidota bacterium | reverse complement strand
GTTCATTCGATTGGCTGAAGTCCTTTGCCCTCCAAATGGTTTTGTTTTTTTCAACGTATGCTTTGCCGGCTTTTCTGTTTTTTGAATACAGATATGCTGTGTCTGCGTTGAATCGGGCAGGTAGATTGAATGTCAGTCCGCTTTGGACATCGCTGAACCTTATGTATGGGGAGTAACGGTTCTGTTCTCTGTCGCAATCTGAAAACCGGATGGGTATGCGTGTTTTATTGAATCCTTTTGCGCGCAGCTTGTCGCGGATAACTTCCTGTCCCAGGAAATCATACAAGCGATTGTAGCTTGGATTGTCGGATGCGGTAAGTATTCGTCTGATGAATCCAGCTAAATTAGCATGACCTTCCTTGGTTGTGGAGTCGGTGTATAGTGAGGATTGGCAATCTTCGGCTTGGATGATCTCCAGCTTGGTGTTTTTGTCGAGCCAAGGAACATATGACTTCTTCAGTTCATTGACCCGCTCCAAAGCCATGAACGAAACAGGTAGTTTCACTAAGCTGGCAGGATAGAAATAATCATTCCGTTCCAATCCCAATGTAAAGTACTTCAACTTCGGATCCTGGTTTTTATTCCGGTCAATCTGCACATAAACTATCCTCAACTGACAATCGTCGACGAGTTTTGAACGATGTGGCAGGCCCTCGCCGTCGATCTGCCTCAGGATTTCGGTCAAGAAATCCTTTTCGTCAGCGACCGAGTTGATCCAAGACAAGGAAATGGCTGCGCAAACGGCAGCCAATGTTAAACTGATCCGGTTGAGCAGCATTATTTCCTCATGAATACCATTTCATTCTGTTCGGAGCTCGCCCAATGGTAACCCATGGAGAAATCCAATCGTCCACCAAATATGGTTGAATCGCGGTAGGCCGATGCCAAATCTTTCTGAAACAGGTTTTCATTGAAGTCCGCTACCGGTTTTGTGTAATAGCCGAATACTTTTGCGGTGAATGTTTCTGGTGTGAAGTATTTGTAGGGTATACCGGTGTCGTCTTGCACATGATTAACGGTTTTGGCCAATAGGTTGTTCCTGATTCCACTGAACGAACGGTAGTGGGGCAGGTAGGAGGCGGCCTTCAAGAAACTGTTGTAAGGTTCTTTTGAATCCAGGTATTTGACCAATGCTGTTTCAGATGCAAAACCCTTATCGGAGATATCGACAGAGAAATAAGTGACGGTCTTTTCCTGTGAGGTGCCTTTTTTGCGGAATGTGATTTGGACGCCTTTGGTGAAATTATGATCGCGTTCAGTAATAGGCTTGAGCATCACCTTGCCTGCAGAATCAAAAGAGGCGTCTTGTATGTCCAGTATTTCATGTCCTGTGACTCCAATGCCCCAAACAATGGGCAGAATCATGCCGGTTATCAGTTTCCTGGAACGTAAGTCGGAATGCATGTTTTTAGTGATGAAGTAGCTTTTATTGAAGATGTCACGCATGTTGTAATTCACGTCACCTAAAAGCTTTGTCTTGTCTTCAACACTCATGGAGTCCATGTCAGGAAAGTATCCAACAGGTTCTATTGCCATCATCACATACTCGTTGGCATTTGGATACATGTAATGTATGTGCAGGAAATCGCCGCCTGAAAACGGGTAGAAAACCGGAAGCGAGTCGTTCCTTGAGTTGCTTTTAAGTACGTTTGAGTACCAATCCCTAACCTTGAATAGTCTGTTGTCTTCTATCTTTTTCATGTTCTCGGCTAGTTCTGACGAATATTTGTTGAAGTAGGCCGTATCAATTGGAAATGAAATGTCGGATCCTGAGCGTCCAGAGATGAAGTTCATGATAGAGTTAAAGTAGGGGTGTGTTTCCCTCGTTGTTACCGCTTCGACAACGGTGTCGGCTTTGGCAATGACGGTATCTTTCGTGTTGCTGTTAGAATCGTCTTTGGTTCCGCTACCGCATGCAGTAAACGCAATCAGCAGAGCGGAAAAAATCCAGGTGGTGGTTTGGTTGATCTTAATGTAATTCGTTTTCATTTGATTTTTATGGTTGATTGTCTTAGTGAACTTGGTTATTTGACCCTGAGTTTTTGTCCAACCCTTAAGGTGTTTTTGTTTTTCAATTTATTTAACTTCATTATTTTTTCAACGGTGGTTTTGTGTTTTTTAGCTATGGATGATAGGGTCTCTCCTTTTTTGACAGTATGGTATTTTGCCCCTGTGGCCTTGTCGTTTGCCGGCTTTTTGGCTTTGTCTTTTGTGTTGTTTCCGTTGTCGGCATATTCGGAGCTCTCCGTGTGAAGTTTGTTTTTATCAAGGAAAAACTCATTGTCGATCAGGGCCAGTTCCTTTTCCTTGTCTAAGATCAGATAGGGGTCGAATGCATAGCTTTTGTATCGGGTTTCAAAGTGCAGGTGAGGTCCGTCACTTCTTCCGGTTGTTCCTCCTAAACCTATAAGTTCGCCGGTGAAAACGAGATCTCCCGGTTCAACATCCAATCGGCTCATATGTGCATAGTAGGTTTCAAGACCGTTGAAATGTCGAATTACCACGCAGTTGCCATAGCCACCCTCATTGAACTCGGCATACCTCACAATTCCGTTAAATGAAGCAAATAGGGTATCTCCTTCCTTGAGATTTGTGTCAAGTCCTTTGTGAATACGCCCCCATCTGGGTCCAAAACCCCATGTCAGGCCGCCAAACCAATTGTACTTGTAGGTTTCAAATCCGCGAATCAACTCGAACCTGATGTTTTTTGGCATCTTTTTAGGGTCGGCTTTCGAGTAGTGTACAGAAGTGGTGCTCCAATCGGTGTTAAATGTTTCATCGTTGGCCAGTATCACCTTTGCCAGGCTGTCGCGATCGAACTCGATTCCGAAGGTGAACAATGAGTCCACAAGACTTCTATAGGTTATGTCGGAAACCGCATCAACATACTCGGTTGGTTTTTTCCTTTCGGATGGTTCTGTTTTTGTTTTTGTTTTTGTTTTTTCGACTGGGAACGGGTCGGGATTGTAGCTGTATAATACACCATCTTTCACCCATACGGTATCAACCATGTATATGGTGTCACGCACATAAACAATAACCGTGTCTGGTGCGTTCGATTTGGTTCTGTTTTGACCATTTGCTACATGACCAAGGCAGGTACTCAGTAGGGTGTATGCGATAAATGCCAGACAAACGGCCGGCCCCATTTTTGTTTGAGCCATCATTTGTTGTTTTTGAGATATTCGTCGTATTCCTTCTTGTATGCGGTATATGCATCCACCACATATCCGTTCCGGTGATCACCTTCAACATCGATATCCATTGATTTTGCCTTATCCGGCAGATATTCATTCAACCACTTTCTAAATCGGTCGCCTTCCTCCTTCGTTTTAAACGGATATATTGTTTCAGGGTCAATACTGTCCAGCTTGTGCACATAGAGGTCATTGCTGTAGAGGATGAAAAAATTACAGTTTTGGGGAGTCCACCATCTTAGGAATTTGGATCCGAAATCAGTTACGCGGATGCAACCAATACTGTTTGGGGAACCAAGCATTCCTCTGCTTAATTCTGCAAGAGCGACTTCATGGATTCCATTGCTCGACATGGCATCAGGATACTCGGGTGCGGGATCCATCAAAAGGAAGTTGGGCAACTGGGCCCTCCCCTGGTAATAGGTGACTCGGTTGTTTCCACCTCCAAGCTTATTGTCATGGGCGATGTCTAATGGCTCATACTTTCGCTGGCTTTCCCAATTCTTGGATGTGATAAGATATCTTCCTGCATAGTAGCTTCTACGCTTTCCAATTGGCAGACTTTCATGCAATCCCCTGATCTGTCTTCCATCTGCAGTGATTCTTACCGTTGGGCTTTGCCTTTTCCCGGAAATGGCGAATCGACCCACTTGCAAGATGGTATCCTCCTGCGCCTCACACATGCAAAGGTGCTGTCCAGCGGCATAAACCTTGGATCCGGCTACTCCATATTTTCGGACAATGGGAGGTGTTTTATATTTCCAAACTTTATCAAAAAAATTCATAAGTTCATCTGAACGGTCAGGATACTTGGTTTTGATCATTGCCGCCAAGGTGTCTCTCAATGATTCGTTATGAACCGCTTCCTCCATCACGGAAAAAATAGAGTCACTGACTCCACTGAAATCAATCATGGATTGAAGCAATGGATTCAACTCCTCTACTCCCCGATTGGTGGAATCACGATTCAAAACATTGAAGTCGCCAACCAAAAATCTATTCCTGTATGGGTGGTCAACTGGTAGCTTGGTGTTGAATAGTTCTTCGAAACTGAAACCCAATTGCCTGCCAGACTCATAAAGGGAGCTGTCTTTCAATAGAGGAAGGTAGCATGCATTGGTTTTTGCATATTCGGCAATAACTTCCTGACTTAACTCAACGACTTTTTTTCGTTTGATTTCAACCGTCTTTTTAAGGGAGTCAGTAGCTATTGTATCCGGCTGGGATTGTTGGTCTGTGCTTTCAGATGAGCTGCTGCCACAACCAACAATTGAAAATGTGACGCAAATCGATACAATTGAAAGGACAATTGCTTGAATCTTTGATCTGTTAGTGAACATTGATTATTATTTTAATAATCCTTTGGACAATAAACATTAGCTGACCATTTAGGTCAACTTTGCCTACACCGCCCCGATTTTTTCGATCAGCACTTATTTCCTAAGCTTTACGGGAAATAAATGATACATTCAAGTGCAAATCAGCGCGTTAAAGATAGGAAAAAAGCACCTTTGTTTAGCATTTGTAACGTAAGTGCTTGTTTGTCAGGGTCGGATGGATCACTAGTAAGATGAAAAACCGATGTTATTTTTTGATTACCAATTTTTGACCAGGTAATATTTTGTCGCTTTTTAAGTTGTTAAGCTTTTTGATTTTGGCAACGGTGGTGCCATGCTTCCTTGCAATTACATACAGACTATCTCCCTTTTTGACAATGTAAACCTTCTTGCCAACGGGCTTTTTGTTGACTTCTTTTTGGACCGGCTGTTCATTGTCTGCTACAGCTATGTTGTCTGGTTCCTGAATCCAAAGTGGACTTAAAGTTGCTGATTTTGAAGTTGAGTCCAGCGAATTGATGATAGCCTGCCCCAAAAGCCGACCCTTCAAACGGTAGCCTTTAATGGTCAAATGTATGTTGTCATTCTGTGCACATTTATCTGCAATCCATTTTTTCATGGAGTGTCCTCCACCGGAAACCTTGAACCAATCATAGAGCAGGCATTTTTTTTCAACTGCTATTTCCCTGATCATTTTTGAAAAGGTCCTTGAGGATTTGATATTATTTCCTTTTCGATTCATGTCTTGAACCGTGGTCAATAAGATGGCGGCATTAGGGAATTGCTTCCTGATCATATCAATGGTGGTGTTGATGTTGTTTCGTAGACCCACACTGACCATGTCACCAGCCAAAATATCGTTTGTTCCCCAATCCAGAATGAATAAGTCAGGGTTGAGGATTTTGATTTGCTCATTGTACAGTTTTTGTTGGATGATGGCGTCAAATCTTGCTCCACCAACCCCTAGGTTGTGATAAACCACTCCTGCATTGGTTTCTTCAAAAATCAATCCGTAAAGTCGGAAGGTTGATGAACTGTCTGTCTTGGTTATTTTGACCTGTAATGAGTCAAAAGTTGTATTCACCTCGAAATACAGAAGGTTGTTGTCACTTTTCCCTTCCGATTGTTTTATGGCTACACCATCAATGTTCAATGAGATTTCGAACCCTTCGTGATCGCAAACCATCTTGATGATCTTGCTGCCATCAGACATTCGCTTGTTGAACTTCATTTTGAATGATGCGTTGTCGTCTGATGTGCGGGCTACAAAACCGGAAACACCAAGGGGGATTCTTGGAGGATTATGCATGCTGTTTGAGGTCTCCCATATACCTGTGAAAGACGAGGAGTAGTCATGCTGCGAATAGGTCTTTGCTATGGCATAAGGAAAGGTCATGCCTCTTCCACCAACTCCACCTATGGACTGTAGGGTTTTTCTGATTTCCCCTGCTGAATAGTCGGGTTGCACATGTGAGTCACCGAAGTGAGCCACCCTGTATCCTTTTTCACCGGAGGTTCTTAATCCATCTACTAGTTTGCTGAATTCAGTGGTGTCTTGATATTCGATATAGTTGGATTGAAGTCTGATGAATCCCGGAATGTCGACCAATTGGGCCGACGCCCCTCTGAATAACAAAATCGTTATGACAAGTAAAAGCGGTTTTACATATGATGATTGGAAACTTTTCATGTTAGTCTTCATTTTTCAATGAGTCCATTTGAATCATATTTTTGTTCAGACTATCCACCGAAATGGAGTCCTGATTGTTTTTTGGTGTTTCCCTACCTCTTCTTGGAAGGCCTTTTCCACCGTTCATTAGTGTCGTTTCCCTCGAATAGGTATAAGACGAATTGATTACATACAAGTTGTGAGTGAAGACCAACTCGCTTATATTGTTCTTTTCAATAAGTTCCAAAACACTTCCTTCATAGTACCTGTAGTCAACGATGAAAACCCTTTCGTAGTGTGCTGCCAGGAAAGTCGCGAATGGGTTTCCGTACGAATCTTTTATGACCATGATGCTTTTCCCGTTTTTAATATCGGTTTCCACTACCATCAATGGATAATCCCGGCCTACATACGCGCCGTATCCACTGGATCCATGGTAGAGCTTGCCTTTTTTCCATGTTTTCTGATCATCTGACAAATACTTGACTTCTGTTTTGTTTGGAACCATGAAAACCTCAACGCTATCGGGATTTTGCCTTAAAACCTCGCTTCTTGTCCTATTGTAAAGACTTCCAAGGAATCCTGATCCTACAGCTTTTTTGAATGATGCCAAGGGTACTGGATTGAGTCCTGCTGCCTCGCAAAAAGCTGTATAACCATAATATGCTCCTCGACCTGTCCAATGATGATCTGATTTGAAATAAATATACTCTTCTCGATGGGCAAGTAGTTTTTCATAGGTCCTGACTGCACGCACTCCCGTGGGCAGCACACTGAACAAGTAGTCGATATTCGCCTTCTCCTTGTTTGCTTCACCTTTTACTTTTGGAGGCAGGTAGAAATCGGATCCTATTGGAACAGGCATGCAGTAAATTCTCACACCAGGTCCTAGCGCTTCAGCATAATTACCCATAAGTCGGGCATAGCGGCCCGATACTGTGCTAGAGGCACCAAACACCTGAACCGCCATCTTATTGTATACAATTACAGAGTTTACTTTCTGGTAATCATCATAATCAACCGGAACATATTGAAGCGAATCCAATAGGAGGGAGTCAACCATGGCAATGTTACTGTCCGCAAGAAGAGTATCGAATTGCGATGCTGATTCAGTTGAAGTTGATGGCATGGAAATGTCATCACCCACATAGAAAGTGATTTCCTGGTTTGTCAGTCCTTTCCATGAGTTTATCTCATCACTCATTGTAATCCACCAGTTTCTTAATGGGAAATGGTCTGAAACATATGTTTCAAGCTCTTTCATCAATTCACCGTTCCAAATCTTTTCAGTCGTCATTTCGGGAAATGAAGCCAATTTCCTGTTTTCCAACATAGCTACTTCTTGCTTGGGCAGGGTGACTAGCAGAATCAGGCCCCAGAACAAAACAAACAGAAACATCGCGCCATTGGCGATGGCTGTTACACGGTATTTTTTGTCACCTGTTTGCATTCTTTAAAATCTGAAATACAGGAATGGGTTGTAGCTGCTGTTTACCAGTAATGCGGTAGCAATCATAAGCATGATCAGGTTTACGGTAACGGTTCCAACTGCTATGACATTTGGGTTGGTGATTTTTGAATTCAATTTTTTTCCAAGGATATCGTATACGGGCATACAAAGAGTCAGTGCGAATATCAACCAGAATAGATTTTGTTCAATGGAGCTTTGTAATTCAAGACCCACTTGCATGATGTTTGGCATTGACAAAATAACACCCATGAATCCCATCAATTCTTTCAGGTCTGTAAAGTAGAAGATCCCCCATCCAACTACTATGAAAAACAGGGCATAAAGGTGTTGAATGATTCTTGGAGCCTTGAAGAGCAGATTCTTCAGAATGAATTTTTCAATCAGCAGTAACACCCCGAAGTACATTCCCCAAATGATGAAGTTCCAGCTTGCTCCATGCCAGAGACCTGTCAATGCCCACACAACCATGATGTTCATTACAGCGTTTTTCCGGTTTCCGCCCATGGGAATATAAACGTAATCCCTGAAAAAGGTCCCAAGTGAAATGTGCCATCGGCGCCAAAAGTCGGTTATTGAAGTTGAGACATACGGGTGCTTGAAATTTTCATGATAATGAAAACCAAACATCCTTCCTAGTCCGATCGCCATGTCTGAATATCCTGAGAAATCAAAATAGATTTGTAGACTGAACATGGCAATACCATACCATCCTTCCCCGAAGGTGATTTGACCGATGTCTTTTTCCAAAAATTGTGTTGCAATGGATCCTGCAGCATTCGCAATAACCACTTTTTTGAAAAGCCCTTTACAAAAGCGGTTGATTCCGCTTCCCATGTCACTCCAACTGAAAACGCGCTCGGAAATCTCCTTGGCTATATGGCTATATCTTACAATTGGGCCAGCGACCAGCTGATGGAAGAGGGATACGAAAAGCAGAAAATCAAGGAATGACCTTTGTGCTTTAACCTCACCTCGGTACACGTCTATGGTATACGAGATGGTTTGAAAGGTGTAAAAGCTGATTCCTATAGGCAACATGATTCCTGGCTTGCCAAAGCTGGTGCCAAACAAAAAATTGAAGTTCTCTACAATGAAATCAGCATACTTAAAGCTGATTAATAGGGATAAGTTGATGAAAAGGGTGCTGATGATGGCCAGCTTTGCAACCTCCTTGCCTCGATATTTTTCAATGAACAACCCATTGAGATAGTCTACCAAAGCTGAAAAAATCAATAAGCTGACCCAAACTGGTTCCCCCCAGGCATAAAAAATAAGAGAGAAGATGACAAGTATGATGTTTTTGGCTTTTCTACTTGGCAGTAGATAGTACAATGCCAGATTGATTGGTAGGAAAACAAAAAGAAAAATTAAACTTGAGAAAACCATTTTGGATTATGTCAAGGACTTTGTATACAAGACAAAAGCCCCTCAAATTGAGGAGCTTTTTGTGGAGCATATCGGAGTCGAACCGATGACCTCTTGCATGCCATGCAAGCGCTCTAGCCAACTGAGCTAATGCCCCAATAGTGCAAATATCAACATTTTTACGATTAAATTCAACCAATTCTGCCTGTAATCAATGTGTAGCGCAAAAAAAAGGGGAGTTCATTTGAACTCCCCTTTGTGTTGAATGGCTGATTGTTATTTGATGATTGCCATTTTACGGGTGATTTTCTCTCCTTTGAACTCCAAGGTGTAGTAGTACAATCCAACACCAAGATCAGCTGAGTTAATCGTAAAGGTATGCATGCCAACAGCTTTGTTTCCATCAACTGGAACAGCAACCACTTTTCCAAGTACGTCTGTAATGCTTATGCGAACTTGTCCTTCGGATGGTATTGCAAATCCGATTTCAGAAGTGTTGTTGAATGGGTTTGGAACGTTTTGTCCGAGTGCGAGGCCTTCCATTACAGGGTTCTCAGTAATGCTGGTTGCACAGTTGCCGGCCACTTCTTCAAAGCAGAAGTCATCGATGGCCCATCCTTCAAAGTTGTTTGTAGAAGCATCGGATGCGAAACGGAATCGGAAGATGATGTTTCCGGTTACATAGAAATTCATCTCTTTTTCAGCAAGCGTCCAGGTTGATTGGGTTCCCGACCATCCTGGTAATCCAGGATTGCCACCCAATGAAGTGATAAAGGTACTGTTGAACCAGTTTTGAGGCGTAGAAGAGGCGAATCCAAGATGTTGCCAAGTCAATGCATTGTCGGTGGAGTACTCAACAGTTCCCCCGTCTTGGAATAATTCAGAGTTGAATTTGTGCCAGAAGCTAAGCTTGTAACATTTGGTGTTTTCAATACCGAACACTGGTGAGAACAGTCCGGATGTGTCCCTGTTCGGGTAGTTCGACGTCAAGTTGGTGACCCATGCATTGTTTCCACTGTAAGCACCATTCAATATGGTTTTCGATGGAGATCCAATCTGCCAACTGTTGGTAGTGGCATTGTAGGTCTGTGCATTCACTGAAACCCATTGTGGACCCGATTCGAAGTCGTTGCAGTATGGGTTGTTTGATGTGATGGTTACGCTATCGAAAACTGAGATGGTGATGCAGGTGGTGTCATCAAATGGATTCAAGTCTGCGCTACCATTAGGAAGTGAGGTTATCACGCACACATCATAAACTCCTGGCGCGGCAGTCCAGATCTGACTGAACACATGGTTCAAGGATGCTTGGCTTGCCAGAGCTGGGGTGTAGTTGACTGGATCTGTGAAAGTCAAAACAGGTGTAGATCCTCCAACAGGAGTAACCGTAATGGTGGCGTTTACAGAGCTGAGTGGTGTTGTACCAGGGTTTGAGATGTTAGAGTTGAACTGTACCTGTTGGCCTGGGAAGATAAAGCTGTTGTTGATCGCATTGGATGCTATCGTCAATGGAGCTGCAGTTAAAGGCACAGGGATTTCAATTTTGAAGTCATCAATAGAGAAACCGTCTTGGGTTACAGAAGCGTCAGATGTGAAGATGAAACGGAACTGTACCAATCCAACGTTATCAAGGAAGTTCAAGCATTTCGCTTCGGTAAGAACCCATCCTCCTGTTCCTGCAGTCCAAGCAGGCAATCCAGATGAATTGATGGTAGGAGTACTGTTGTACCAGTTTACCCAACATGGAGCGGTGAGGTTGGCTCCACCCAATAGGGTCCAAGGTCCACCATTAACGGAATATTCCAAGCGTGTACCATCCCAGAAGTTTTCACACAGATGGTTTCTGCGGAATGACAACTTCGCATCTACAGCATTGGTGAAGTCGAAAATCGGAGAGGTCAGTATACTGTTTGCATTGTTGGTATAAGCGCCGTTCAGGTTGATATCCCATGCATTTGGAGCAGAGAACGCGCTGCTGGTTGCACCGAATGCAGGTACACCCAGCTGCCAGTCGTTTCCTGGAGCGCCTGGGTTAGTAGGTGTCCATCCGATATTGACACCATTGAAATTGTCGAAGTATGGTGAAGTGTAGCTGAGTGCAACAACAGGCACACCAACGGAGGATTTGCATGTAGTGTCATTGGAGTTGTCGGAATCACCGGCAAGTCCTGTCCAAGCACAGAAGTCATATTGACCAGATGGAACGGTGAAGCCAGGCATGACAAAGTTGGTTGTTGCTCCAGGTGCCAGGTTTCCATTGTAAGTGGCAGTAGTCAAGGTACCTCCGTTAATTGTGTACGATACAGGAATGGTTGTTTGCGGCGATGAGCCGAAGTTGCGCAGTGTGACGTTCACAGGACTTGTGCTGTTGGCAGCAGAGTTGGCGGTAGGACTGGTGATGGCTACTACACCTACATCATTCGGGCCAGGCTGCTTAACGCAGAGGTCATCGATGCTGACTCCGTCATTTGGAACACCATTGAATCCGGCAACGAATTCAAAACGGAATTGTATGAAGTTAGCTCCAGTCGCATTGATCAGGTTCTGCAAGTAATAGCGTGATTCTACCCAGGATCCAGCTGTGCTTCCAGTCCATCCTGGTGCGGCAAAGTTCAGCTGATTCGTGTTGTACCAGTTGAAGCCGTCAGGATCGTTTAAGGTTCCCATGACAACCCAGTTACCGGTTCCATTCACGTTGTATGATATGCGCAACCCATCATTTTGTGCGCAATTTTGCTTCCTTCTGAATGAGAGGTATGAGTTGGTGGTTCCTGCCAAATCGAAGATTGGTGTGATCAGATCAGCGTTTGTTCCAACATTGTAAGGCGTGTTCAAATTGATATCCCACGCATTGGTTCCAGAGAATGCTCCTGTTGTAGCACCGAAGGCCGGTGTTCCCAGTTGCCATGTTGTTCCTACGTTGGTTGATGTGGTTTGATATCCTTGGTTGCCGGACTCGAAATCGTCGCAGAATGTGGGAGTGAATACGGGTATACCAAGAGAGTTTACACAAAGAGTGTCATTGAAGTTGTTGCCATCCCCAGGCAAACTTGTCCATGCACAGACCGTGTAAGGACCTACTGGAACGTTGAAACATGGAAGCGTGAAGTTTGCGGTTTGACCAGGGGTCAATAAACCATTATAAGTGGCCGTAACCGCTGGTCCTCCGTTGATGGAGTATGATACGGGGAATGTAGTTTGGTTGTTTACACCATTGTTCTTTACAGTGACTATCACATCCAAGCAGTTACCCGCAGGGCCTGTAGGACCAGGCTGTACTACAGCGGTAACTCCAACATCGTCAGGTTGTGGTAACGAGATGCAGAAATTGTCGATGGAGAAACCGTCGGTGATTACGGATGCATCCGATGTGAACACGAAACGGAACCAGCATTGTGGCAGGTTGTTGAATTGAGTACCAAGGGTAATTGAGGATTTAATCCATCCGTTGCTATTACCGGTCCATGCAGCCAATCCTCCACCAGAGTTCAATGCATCGTCATTGTACCAGTTTACGCAATCCACACATCCAGCGGTGCCCTGCAATGAACCAAGTATATTCCATGGACCGGCTAAGCTGGTGGCCCATTCCAATCGAACACCGTCCCAAGCTTGTTCGGCATTGCGGTTTTGCCAGAATTCCAAAGTGGCACCAGCTCCGACCGTGAAGCTGAATTCGGGTGAGGTCAGGTAACAGGTTGCATTGTTGAGATAAGCAGTTCCAAGATTGACATCCCATGAGTTGGGTGTTGAATAAGCCCCTGTGGTTGCTCCAAACGCAGGTGTACCCAACTCCCATTGCGTTCCTGGAGTTTGGGTGGATGCTGTCCATAGGTTGGTTGTAATGTCAAAGTTGTCGCAATAGGGGAAGCTAATGCCTGCTGCCGCGACAAAACAAGTGGATTGTCCTGGTGCGGGTAAGTAATTGAAGTTAAAACAACCTGAGTTGTCAAGTGCTTCAATGTAGTAGCAGATTGTATCACCATCGTTTACCGTTGGAATGATTCCTTCGTACAAGGAATCAATGGTGTTCGTCATTGGGATCGGGTTCTGGAATACACCGTTGACCGTGTAGTAGAGGGTAACTTGTTGTAGAAACGACTGGTCGGTGACTGCACAGTTGACAGTGTAGGGACCAAGATTGAAGATGGTTCCGGAATAGTTCGGAGCCAAAGGATACATGTTTGGTGGGTTCAACTCACAGGGAGCGGCAATGACCTCGATGTCATCCACAAACCAGCCGTTCCTTCCACCAGAACCATTGTTGTTTCCATCTGCGAGTGCAAAGCGGATTCTTACATCGGGTTGGTTGGCAGCCAGCAAGGAGATGTCGAATGATTCAGTTTTCCACCAGCTGTTATCAGGTGCTACGGTTTGACCTGGCAGCCATGTACCATAGCTTGCCTCTCCGAATTTGCTGTTTTGAGTCGCAAACAAACCTGTTCCCAGGTAGCTGCAGTTGTTTGTACCCAGATTGGGGTTGTTGTCGATCAATTGCGTCCATGGACCTCCGTTGATGGAAATCTCAATGGTTCCAGCGTCAAAGAACTCCGCCTTACAAATCGATTTGAAGTTCAATGTGACGAACAGGTTTCCAAGTGTGTTGAACGAACCTGTTTCCAGATAGGAGATACCGGCAGGAGCAACACTTGAGGAATCACTATTGATTCCGCTGACTTGAAGTCTGCTGTTGGTGAACCAACCAGGGCTACCGGAGGTTGAAACGTTTCCTGGGGGATTTTCAAAATCCTCATAGAAAACTAACGCAGGTTGTGCAACTGATGCGACCGAGCAGATCGCAAGTAGGAAAGTAATGATAGAAGACCTCATTTTTTTGTTTTTAGGTTTATTGGCTGGTATGTTTTTTCTAGTTTAAGCTGGAAGCTTCAAAGGTAAAAAATAATGTAGTTTTTACTCTGAAAAGGATTATCTAAAAATTAAACATTTGCAAAGGTTCTGAACACAACAGACGTTGTAAAAACAAAAGGCGTTGCATGAAACGCAACGCCTTGTTTATTAGTGTTTTGTGTTTGCTAGCGACCAATCACCATTCTCTTGGTAATTTTTGAATTTTCCCAAATAAGGGAGTAGGTGTAAATACCTGGAGCTAAATCGTTTGAGTGATAATGAATGGAGTGGCTGCCTGCATCGAACATGCCATCCACAGGTACTGCAACAACACGACCTGTCATATCCTCTACCACAATTTTCGCATACCCAGTCGAAGGCACATTGAATTCAATTACAGTGTTTTGTGTGTATGGATTGGGCATGTTTTGTTGTAGATTCAACCCATTTACCTCTGCTGTTTCAATGCCCGTGACACATGGGTTTCCAGTAACCTCCTCAAAACAGAAGTTGTCAATAGCCCAGCCCTCAAAACTGTTGAATTGGTCGGAGGCGAACCGGAACCTGAAAATGACATTGCCACTTGTCCAGAAATTCACACCTCGTTCCGCCAGCGTCCAGCTATTCTGCGTTCCCGACCATCCTGGGTATCCTGGATTGCCACCAAGCGCAGTAACGAAAGGCGTGTTGTACCAGGACTGTATATTCGGAGACCAGAATCCAAGGTGCAGCCATGTTTGTGCATTGTCAGTTGAATATTCAACAATCCCTCCATCAACATAGGGGTCGGTTTGGAATTTGTGGTAGAAACTCAGTTTATAGCACTTGGAGTTGTCAACTGCAAACACAGGGGTAAACAATGCGGATGTATCTCCATTGGGGTAACTTGTGGATAGTCCGGTTGACCATGCTTTGGAGCCACTGTATGCACCGTTCAGGATTGTCTGCGAAGGAGTCCCCAACTGCCATGAGTTTGGAGTGATACCTAATGTTATAGGGTTCACAGCTATCCATTGTGGTCCGGATTCGAAGTCGGTGCAATATGGATTGGATTGTGTAACCAAAACGGTGTCGAATACGGATATGGTCATGCAAGTGGTGTCATCCGCTGGATTCAAATCCTGTCCGTTGTTTGGGAATGATGTTATAGCGCATATGTTGTAAACTCCTGGAGCGGCAATCCAAGGCAGACTGAAGTTGTGCAATTGGCTTTGGAGTGATCCCAGTGAAGGTGAATAGTTGATTACATCGGTTACAAGAGGTGTGCCGTTAACAGTCAATGTGACATTAACGGAGCTCAACGGAGTAGTGCCAGGGTTTGAAACATTGGTGTTGAAGTTGATCGATTGCCCTGGGAATATGAAATTATTATTTAGTGCGGTGCTGTTGATAACAACAGGGCTTGCAGACAAAGGAATCGGTACGTCTATTCTGAAATCATCTATGGAAAATCCGTCGGCGGTAACCGAGCCATCCGATGTAAAGACAAAGCGGAACTGAACAGTGCCTGCATTGTTAAGGAAACTCAGGCAGTTCGCCTCGGCCTTTATCCATCCAGGATTGGAGTTGCCCATCCAAGCGGGCTGGCCAGACGAGAAAATGTTGGGGGTGCTGTTGTACCAGTTCACCCAACAAGGGGCAGTTTGATTTGCTCCACCCAGCAAGGACCACGGGCCGCCGTTTATGGAGTACTCCAATCGAGTACCATCCCATGCAGTTTCGGTCCTATGGTTTATCCAGAAAGAAAGTTCGGCATCAACCGCATTGGTGAAATTGAATAACGGAGAAGTCAATACACAGTTTGCATTGTTACCATACGCGCTTGTCAGGTTCACATCCCAACATTGTGTTCCCGAATATGCGCTGTTGGTGCCTCCGAATGCCGGTGTTCCCAGTTGCCAATTGGTGTTTGCATTACCATTATTGGAAGCTGCCCAACCTTGGTTGGTTCCGTTGAAGTTATCGAAAAATTGTTGAGTGAAAGAAACAGGAATAGTGGGTATGCCTACGGATTGTATGCATAAAGTGTCATTGGTATTGTCACCATCGGTGGAAAGACCCGTGTATGTGCAAAGGTTGAAAGAGCCCACGGGCACAGTGAAGCAAGGTAGGGTGATGGATCCTGTGGCACCGGGAGTCAGACTACCAGTAAATGTGCCCGTCACTGCAGGGCCGTTATTAATCGTGTAGGATACGGGGAAGTTGCTTTGTGTGTTTGAGCCGAAATTCTGCACGGTGACAATCACATCAACACAATTACCTGCTGGTGAAGAAGCGCCGGGCAAGGTGTATGATACAACGCCAACATCATTGGCTTGGGGTAATGTGATGCAAAAGTTATCCATGGAAAATCCGTCCAAGGTTACGGAGCCATCAGATGTGAAAACAAACCTGAACCATACTTGTGGCTGGTTATTGAACTGTGTTCCCAATTCTATTTCAGATTTCACCCAGCCGCCTGAGTTGCCTGTCCAGCCCGGCTGTCCGCTTGAAATGATTGAAGCGTTATTGTAC
>JBEAXM010000014.1:0-10814 GCA_041159805.1 Bacteroidota bacterium | reverse complement strand
GTTGAGTATTGAGCTGTCGGAGGAGATGGCTGAAGGGGTTTACAGTAACCTCGCTATCATCACACATAGCAACAGTGAGTTTGTAATTGATTTCATCAAGGTCATGCCAGGCGTACCAAAGGCGAAGGTGAAGTCACGCATCGTGCTCACCCCTCAGCATGCGAAAAGGTTACTCATGGCCTTGGGTGATAACATATCCAAGTTTGAGGCCGTTCATGGCACCATCAAGAATACGGAGGGCATGACCGTTCCGATGAACTTTGGAGGACCAACCGCCCAGGCCTGAGGGGGTCAATCCAGTGCTCTCCGATTAAAAAGGATGTAGCCGAAGTGAAACAGTACGGACAATGGCTCTTCCCGTTTCTCGTAATAGTTCAACGAGATGCTTGCGGGACCGATAGGTGTATGGTATACGAATCCGGTACTTGCAAGAATGGATCGCTTTTCGAATGCATCTCCGTACTTGGCTTTGTTTTCTGTTGTGGCTTCAAGCGGTTGGAAAGGTTGAAACAGATATGCCTCGGCTCTGAACTCGAGAGCGGATGATAATTCGGCAACGGTTTGCAAACCGAACCCTATGAAATTGTGGGCGCGATAGTCTTCCAGGAAAAGCGTTTTCGATTGGGCAGTTGGCTCAAAGCTTTGAGCCGATAGGATGGTGGCCGTGTAGTTTGCGAGGAAAGGTTGGTTTGAGAAGAACAGCTCGGTTTTGAATCCTAACTTGAATACACCGATTTTCTTGAACCAGTTGTCGTAGGAAATCCGCAGCTGCATCCAGTTATGTGAAGCAGCAACCGTATCGGTGAAAACACCTGTTGATCCAGGTAATGTGTTTTCGCGGGAGTTTATCATTTTGCCCGACACATAAAGGCGTGTACCTTCAGACGCATACATTTTTCTGTTAAGGGTGTTGCGCTCGAACATTGCTCCTGCTACAGCACCCTCCAGGCGGGTTTCATCTGCTATATCCTCTTTTGAGAAGAACCTTGTTTGGTAGTAGCTGCTTCTTTGACGTAAATAACCGGCGGTTAAAACAAGTTTGCCTCTGTTCCTAGCGGGGAAGCCAATATTTCCGCCGTAAAACTGGTCTGATTGGATCAGGTATGCTGGCTTGATGTCATCCTGAAACGCAGAGCTTGATTTGTAGTAATCGAACCGGTTAATTATCCCAATTGGCTCCAGGTACCAGCTGAACCTGCCTTTGATGTCGTAGCGTAATTGTAACGAAGCGGAGTTGTATAATTTACCGAAGTATAAATCTGTGCCGAGTGATAGCGAGTTTTTCCTCCATAACTGGTAGTTCAGGCCCACGTATGCCTCATTTATCGGACTTGAGGATATGTTTCCTCCAAGCTTGACACTGATATCACTTTCTTTTTTGACAATCAAACCCATATTGAAAACACCGGTTTGGACGTTGTGTGTTAGCGTAGGGAATACCGAGCTGATGTTTTTATCGGTAATCAGTCTGAAGTAATTTGATTTGATGTCGCTGATGGATACCGCCGTGCTATCAATTGGTTTAATGGTTTTCCGGATATACCTTTCCTGGAATTCATTTACTCCGTTGGTTGTAATGGAATCGATAAGCAGTTCGGAAAAGTTGGATCTGAAGGTTGCACGTTTTTGATTCAGCTCCTGTTGTGTTGAAGTACCGCTTTTTGACCTGATTGCTTCAATCTGTCTCAAGGTGCTATAGTATCCGGAATCAATCGCAGCTTTCACATCATCAAAGTCAAATGCACTGAGTTCATCCATTGTTGGGGCTATGAGGATATCCTGTTCCCGTGGAACCACGTATTCGGTGGGTTGCGTCACCAGTGTCATGAACATTGACATCAAGTCGTCCTCATATGGAACATCCGTATAAGATCCTGCATTCACGCCAATGATGATATCAGGATTGAATTCTTTCAACATGATATCCACTGGGAAGTTGTTGTAAAGACCTCCGTCAAACATGATCTTGTTGTCGTATGCCACAGGTGTGAAATACAGCGGATAGGCCATGGATGCCCTGACAGCAAGTGGGAGGTCGCCTGATCTGAAGATGAACGGTTTTCGTGATTTTATCTCTGAGGCGACGCAACGGAAAGGGATAAAAAGACTGTCGAAATCATATTTCGCCTTGGCTATTGCTTGCGACATGGTTTCCATAAGAACGAAGTCCGTTCTTGCAGAGTTCACCACACTGATGGGTAGCTTTACTTTGAGTGTTGAATCAATGGCGAACTTCAATCGGACCCAATGCGCATCAGGATCTGGTTTATTGAAAAAATAATCGAGATCCTCATTGATTTTTCCAGTGGCCCATTCCTTGAATTGACCTGACAGTACTATCGTTTCGATTTCGGCAGGGGAGTAGCCGGCAGCATAATATGCCCCAATGATTGCTCCAGCCGATGTGCCTGTGATGCAATCGATACGTATGTTGTTTTCCTCAAGGGCCTTCAGTACTCCTATGTGTGCCATTCCCCGTATACCGCCACCTCCCAATACAAGACCGGTTTTTTGTCCAACGGAATTTGAATGGACAATGCTGAGTGCGATTATCGCAAGAATCCTAACCTGCTTGAGCATCCCTTTTCTCATTTGCTAATTACAGGTTTGAGATTGGAGTCTGTCAGTTTCGAAAAGTAGTCCACCGCACCAATCATTCTGGAGCCGTACCATGAGAAATAGGTTCCGTCGACTATGATCACTTTCGTTTCAGGTAGCTGGTCTGAGAAAAAATCCACATGTTGTTTTTTGAATGGAAAGGGCTCTGTAGAGAGCATCAGGACCTGGGGATTCAAATGCCGGAGTTCCTCCAATGTGAGTTCAGGATACCTTGATTTGTCGCCCACCAGATTGATAAATCCGGCATGATCCAACATGGAGTTGATGAAGGTGTCGGATGCGGCGGCCATCATCGGCTGGTTCCAAATCAAATAGATCGCACTGGTTTTTTGTGATGCATGTGAATTCGAAAACGAATCCTTGATTTGCTCATGAATGGCGCTTGCTCTTTGCTCTGTTCCTGTGATGACGCCTATACTGTGAATCATGTTGAGCGCATCTGACAAGGTGTTCACGTCACTCATCCAAACGGGCATGGAAGCCGATAACAATTCAATGTCATTAATCGTGTTCTCCTCCTTGTTTCCGATCACCAGGTCGGGTTTCAATTCAATGGTGGTTTGGATGTCAATGTTTTTTGTTCCACCTATTTTCTTCAGCTTGCTTGTTTCTGATTGTGGATGAATGCAAAATTTGGTGCAACCAACAATTTGCTGATGTAGTCCGAGATCAAAAAGCAGTTCAGTAATGGATGGGACCAACGACACGATTCGCTGGGGAATTTGATCACCCAAGCAAACGTTTCTGTTCATTTGGTCCTTTACAATTGACATGTTTGTCAGGATGCCTCGGGCAAGTATCCTTTTTGACGCATCCAATCGTCGTTGAACATTTTCCCAAGGTAACGGGTTCCGTGATCATGGAAAATGATGACCACAACCTCTCCCTCCTGGAAACGATCCTTGAGCTGAAGCAATCCCGCCATGGCGGAACCGCAGGAATTGCCCACCCATATACCTTCTTGGCGTACGATTTCGCGCGTCATCAATGCGGCATCCTTGTCGGTGACTTTTTCAAAGTGGTCAATCAGATTGAAATCAACGTTTTTAGGTAGGAAGTCTTCTCCAATCCCTTCAGTTACGTAAGGGTAGATCTCATTCTTGTCGAAAATGCCTGTCTCTTTGTATTTTTTGAAAACCGATCCATAGGTATCGATGCCCCAAACCTTTAGGTTCGGGTTTTTCTCTTTGAGAAAACGTGCGGTACCGCATATGGTTCCACCTGTACCAACACCCACCACTAAGTGATCCACTTTGCCTTCTGTTTGATTCCAAATTTCGGGTCCGGTGCTTTCGTAGTGTGCCTGGGCGTTTGAAGGGTTATCATACTGGTTCGGGTAGAAAGAGTTTTCAATCTCCCTGTTCAGCCTGGCAGCAACGGAGTAGTATGAGCGTGGATCTTCTGGTTCCACATTGGTAGGACAAATGATCACTTCCGCACCGAACGCTCTCAATGCGTCCACTTTCTCTTTGCTTTGCTTATCAGTGGTTGTAAATATGCATTTATAACCCTTAACGATGGCTGCTATGGCAAGACCCATACCCGTGTTTCCCGATGTTCCTTCAATGATGGTGCCACCTGGCTTGATTCTTCCTTCGGCTTCGGCATCCTCGATCATTTTCAACGCCATGCGGTCCTTAATGGAATTGCCCGGGTTAAATGTTTCAACCTTGGCGAGAACAGTTGCTTTCACGTCTTTGGCCAAACGGTTGATTTTAATCATAGGCGTATTGCCGATGGCTTCGAGGATGTTTTGGTAGTACATTTCGTAAAACGATGATTTTGAGCCGCTAAATTAATAAAAAAGAGCTGCAAAGGCAACTGTAAGGAACCTGTCTAGTCGAATCGCAATGTCTTGGAAGGTCGTATTCCTGAAATAATCATGGAGGGACCGAGGAGCATGAGGATGCAGATAACCAATGTACCTAGGTTCAGCAGCGAAAGGTCAACCAGCGAAAAATGAACGGGAACCTTGGAGACGTAATACGACTCTTCGGGAAGTTTGATGAGACCGAATTGATATTGAAGCCAACAAAGTCCCAATCCGATAATATTTCCTAAAAGAAGCCCTTTGATGATGATGGGCAATGAAAGCCGGATGAATACATTGCGTATTAATTGATCATTTGCTCCAAGTGCCTTTAGGAGTCCTATCATTCGCGTTCTGTTGAGTATTATGATCAGTAAGGTGGAGACCATGCTTACACCTGATACCGCAAGGATCAGGGTGATGATGATGACAACGTTCACATTTTGAAGGTCTAGCCATTGAAATATTTGTGGATATTGCTGATGTATGCTGGTTGCTTGGTATTGGAATCCTATTTTGGATCCTATTTCCTCAGTCAACAGTTCCACATCTCTTACTTGATCAATAACTATTTCCAAGCCACCGGACTCTGATTGTTTCCAGTTATTCAGTTTACGAATAAGACCGATATCGCAGAAACCATAAAGCCGGTCGAATTCCCCCAGCCCTGTGTTGTAAACGCCGCTGATTCTGATTTTTCGAACCCTTGGAGGATCTTCAATGAAGTAAACTGTTATAGTGTCTCCTGTATTAATACGCATCATTGAGGATAAGCCGGAAGAAATGACCACTTCTTTGATAGCCATGCTGTCGTTTCTAGTGGGCAACTTACCGGCCACCAGATGCTTTTCAATGAAGGATAGGTCGTAGTGCTGATCAACGCCCTTCAATAAAACCCCCTGAATCTCTGTTTCGGTTTTGATGATTCCGGCCTTGGTTGCATATGACTGGACATTCCTTATGCCCTTTACTTGCGATAGCTTTTGTTTGATGGCTACAGCGTCTATGGGCTGTTCATCATAAGGGTTGTCTGACCCGAACGCCGCAACTCTAATGTCAGATCCAAACCCTCGGATCTTGGTTTCAATTTCCCTTTTGAATCCGGTGACCACAACGATGGATATGGTCATTACAGCCATTCCCAAAGCGATTGCAAACATGGAAACACCCGTTAGGGTGGTTTCTGATTTGGCCGATTCCGAACGGCTTCGCAGCAATCTAGAAGAAATGAAGCTGGAAACCCCCATCAGTGTTTGTTTATTGGACGACTATTTTTCAAATTAGAGCCCATAACGTGTTCTAATATCAATACAGTGCATAAAATTAGTCATTTCGCAATCATCCTCTTTTGTTTTTTAGGTTGGTCCTCCTGTGCGGGTAAAACCATCAATACATCTTCGGGTGACACCACTTCCAACAAAGATTCGGCGGCCCTTTACTCAAGGGAGTCGGTGTTGGTTCTGGGCGCTGATAGGCCTGATCAATACCTGTCGAATTTTAAAAATAAAAACATAGGGGTTGTAGCCAATCAAACATCAACGGCATCCGGTATGCATCTGGTTGATTTTTTGGTTCAAAACGGTGTGTCGGTGAAAAAGGTATTTGCACCGGAACATGGTTTCAGGGGCGAAGCAGGACCTGGCGACAAGGTGAGTTCGGGTATTGATGAGAAAACGGGCATTCCCATCGTCTCGCTTTACGGATCTAAAAGAAGGCCATCAAAAGAAGATTTGCAGGGTTTGGATCTGGTTGTTTTTGACATACAGGACGTAGGTGCGAGGTTTTACACCTACATATCCACCCTTCATTATGTAATGGAGGAATGTGCAATTTATGGTATCGAGGTTTGGGTTCTTGACAGGCCAAACCCGAATGGTTTTTATGTGGATGGGCCCGTATTGAATCCATCGTTTTCATCATTTGTTGGAGTAGCCCCGATTCCTGTAGTACATGGATTAACCGTTGGCGAGTATGCAAGGATGGTGAATGGGGAGGGGTGGTTGAAGGATTCCAGAAAATGTGAAGTCAAGGTCGTGGAAATGCTCAATTACACACATCAGACCTATTATGAGCTGCCAGTCAGCCCGTCTCCCAACCTCAAAGACATGGACGCCATTTTACTTTATCCCACCCTTTGCTTCTTCGAAGGTGCTGCGGTTTCGGTTGGACGAGGGACTCCTCATCCATTCACATGGGTGGGCTTCCCTGGTTATAAGGGTGGAGATTCCAAGTTGACACCTCGTGACATACCTGGAGTGATCAAGGATCCTCCCTACGAAGGCATCCAATGTGATGGCAAGGATTTGCGAGGCATGGTGTCCTCTATTGAAAAAGACAAGCAGTTGAATCTGGAGTTGATACTGGAGATGTACAAGGCGTTCCCAGACAAGAGCAAGTTTTTCAACGCATTTTTTGAAAAGTTGGCTGGAACAGATTTGTTGCGTAAACAGATCGAATCCGGAAAATCTGCTGAGGAAATCCGGGCCTCCTGGCAAAAGGATTTGGATGTCTACAAGAATAAGCGTAAGCGGTATTTGCTTTACCAGGATTGATTGCAAAAAAAAAGGAGGCCAGGGCCTCCTTTTTTTTAGTTGAAATATTTTAAAGTTTGGTGAGACGTTCAGATGAGATTCCGTTACGGTTGCTCAAGCGAACAAAGTATAGGCCTGCAGGGAAATCAGTCACGTCCAAAGTGTACTGCGTTTTATCTTCTGTGGAGATGATTTGTGTTTTGAAAACCTCGCGACCGGTAAGGCTAACCACCACCAGTTGGGAAACGGTTCCGGCTGGAACTTGATAAGATACGATGGTGGTTGTTGACGCTGGATTTGGATTGATCGAAATCCTGGTGTTGTTACGGATAGGGGTCAAGCGGGGTGCATGGATATCCGATGTGGTCACAGTGATAGGACGTGTCCAGTTGGAAACCTGTCCAGTGGTTGGACATGTGGTGCTCACTTCAAAATCATAGGTAGTGGTGGTATTCAGTCCGGTTACCACATATCTGCCTGGATTTGGATTTCCGCTGATGGTCACATAACGGTAGTTGGTGGAACCAGTCAGAGTCCAACGGATGGTGATGGATGCAAAGTTTGACATGTTGTCCCAGCCCAGTACCACAAGGTCTGAACCCTTATCCAATACATTGAGTGTATTGATAACTGGGCAGAAAGTGTTTACAACCGTTGGATTCGATCCAGGGTTTGGTTTGTGGGATTGAACCGGAACTGGATTACGCTCTTCTTCTCCTGTTGTGTTGAGCTCGATTCTGTTTTGGCCGATTGCCTGGAAACTTGTTGCGATTGCTAATGCGATGATGGTAATGATTTGCTTTTTCATGTTATTAAGTTGTTAATGGTTTGATTATTTGTTTGAGATGGTTGTTATTAATATACTACTGTTATGGTTCCTTCTTTTTGGGTAAGATTGCCTGCTTTTCCTTTCGCCTTCATCTTATATACATAGGTGCCGGTGGGTACTTGTGCCCCATCGTAGGTGCCGTCCCATTGGTTTTTGTAGTTGTTTGATTCGAAAACCAGTTGTCCCCAACGGTTGAACACCTGCATGGTGTATTCACCAATCGCTTCGCCTATGGCTCCGAACGTATCGTTTAATCCATCACCGTTTGGTGTGAAGGAGTTCGGGATATAAATGTTCATATAAGGAATCACCTCAACGGTATTGGAAAGAGAGGAGACTCCAGTGTTGCCGTTCTTGTAGGCGGTAACCCTGTATTTGCGGGCGTCTTGTGCTGATGCCATGTTTGCAGATGTGATGATCAGCGCCAGCATTACGATTGTTTGGTAGAAAGATTTCATTTCGTTGTTTTTTGAATCTTCCCAAAGATGCACCCGCCTGAAGGGGCATATTTTTCAATTCATGACAGGTCATTGCTGTTGTAAGGTTTTTTGATTTATGTGTCGGATTGTTATAGGTGTTCATCTTGTTTATGTCAGTCAAATCCATTGTAATTCAATTATATATGTAGGTTAATTATAATTTATTTCGATATCTGATGATGAAAGTGTTTCGTTGAAAGTGTGGTTGTTTTGATGGTTTTTCTGTTTAAATCACTCGCCATTGATGGAACCATTGCAAACCCGTTGATTTTTGACATTGATTTTTTTCGTTTGCAATTTTTGAATGGATTATTTCAATCAATATCCAGCTCAGTGATACATGAAAAAGAAAAAACCACAATGGTTTCTTACACCATTGTGGTTTATAATCATTGCGCTTTCGCGCGTCGACTTTCTATCAGTATATATAAGAGGCGAGCATTACCGCTGTCATGAGTAGCATGGATATGAACTCGATGGTCGCAGTACCAATATTGACGACCGCGGTTTTGAAATTCGTCTCTTCTTCAGAGTGATCGTAAGCGAAATGGGAGCCGGTCGCCGTGCCGGTTTCCTTGTTGATGGAGCTGTAAGTGGTTCTGGTTTTCATGACATGGGAGGATGTGTTCCTCTTTACGTTATGAGTCCCATCAAGGTTACAGGATTACTTGAAAATCCCTGTATATTTATCCTAATTGGATGCGTTTATTGCAAAAATGGGTCTCTGGACCCTCTATATTGGATCCGACCACAACAATTTGATGATTCATGTTTCCAGATGTGTGCCTTTGGTACCAATCGTAACCTTTTGTATCCAGGTTGGATAGTGGTTCGTCGAAAAGTAGAATGCTGGCTTTGGAACAAAAGGATAAACCAAGTTTGGTTCTTTGTCTCATGCCGGATGAAAACGCCTTGAACTTCTTGTCTCTTGCGTGCTCAAGCTCCATGAAGCAGATCACATCCTCCGGCTTCATGCCATCCCTAAAGCCCTTGAGGTCTCCAAATATTCGTACGTTCTCCAAAAGTGTGAAATCCTCGAAGAGGTCTAAGTAGGGCGCAGCCAAGGAGCATGCCTTGTAAATATGCTCCGGGTTCAAGTCGGATTGAGATGTGGACCATTCAATTTTTCCTAAACTTAAGGGAACATAACCAATGATGGTTTTAATCAGTGTTGATTTGCCGGAGCCATTTGGTCCTGTGATTGCCAATGCATCACCAGCATTCAATTTCAGACTGAGGTTTTCAAAAACAGTGCGACCGTTGTAGTACTTACACGCATCGGTGAGTACCACTGAAGAAATATCAATTTGTCCGTTATTCGTTGTCACTTCCTGCATAGCCTCTCATGATTCCTTTGTCGGAGGCCTTGATGAAATCCAGAATCTCATCCTTAAGCTTGTTGGATGGTATTTCCTTTTCAATTATGTCGAGGGCGTTTCGTGTGCTATATCCTTTGTTGTAAAGGATTCGGTATAGGTCCTGTACCACATTTACGGATTCCTGATCGAATCCTCTGCGTTTCATTCCTACGCTATTGACTCCAACAAATGATAACGGTTCCCGTGCAGCTCGTGTAAAAGGTGGTACATTCTTGCGAACTCCTGTCTGACCGGCTATGAATGAGTGTGCACCTATTCTCACAAACTGCGAAACACCTACATAGCCCTCCAATATGGCCCAGTCATCAATGGTGACGTGACCGGCCAAATTAACCGAGTTGGCCAATATTGCGTGGTTTCCCACCATGCAGTCGTGAGCAATGTGAACATAAGCCATCAACAGGCAATGGCTTCCAACAACAGTTTTGCCAAGCGCTGCTGTGCCTCTGTTAAGGGTCACCATCTCCCTGATGGTGGTATGGTCGCCAATTTCAGCGGTGGTTTGCTCACCAGCAAATTTGAGGTCTTGGGGAATAGCGGAAATCACTGCTCCAGGGAAAATGCGAACGCCGTTTCCAATCCTGGCACCATCAAAGATGGTAACGTTCGGTCCAATCCACGAATCATCTCCAATCACTACATCGGCAGCCACGTATGCAAATGGCTCTATGGTGACGTTTTTGCCGATGCGAGCTGACGGATGTACGTTTGCCTGTGGTGATATCATGGTCAGCTCTTTTTTACAATCTGTGCCATCATCTCCGACTCCATCACCACCTTATCGCCAACATAGGCCTTTCCAACCATATGGCAGATGCCTCGGCGTATGGGCGCAGCTAACTGTAAATCGAAGACTAAGGTGTCGCCAGGTCCTACCTTTTGCTTGAAACGCGTTTGGTCCACCTTAAGGAAGTAGGTCCAATAGTTTTCAGGGTCAGGAACGGTGTTCAGAACCAAAATGCCACCTGTCTGAGCCATGGCCTCGATCATCAAGACACCAGGCATTACCGGGTTTCCGGGAAAGTGGCCTTGGAAAAACCATTCGTTCATGGTTACGTTTTTGACTCCCGTGACATGTGTATCGGTCAAGTGAATGATCTTGTCGACAAGCAGGAACGGATAACGATGTGGCAAATAGGATGCGATGCGGTTGATGTCGAACAGGGG
>JBEAXM010000244.1:0-4364 GCA_041159805.1 Bacteroidota bacterium | reverse complement strand
CCTACATGCTTTAAGCTTAAGTTTTAAAAAAGATCCAAAAAGACCTGTACAAATAAAAACCAAAATCATATGAAAATCGCAATTTTCGCCGCCGCTCTGGTTTCACTTTCATTCGCTTCGGCATCAGCTACATTAGGTCAAACCACTGTATGCATACCGGCTCTCCAAGGCAGAACCTTCGTGTCAATGGATGAATTGCTCACCATAGACTCGATCTCAGTTTGTAGTGATAACGAGCTTGTGGATGCGATCACCTATTTCGATATCATCATCATACAACAGGGAAGGGATGCCGTTCTTCCCTTTCCAAGCGATTCCAGGTTCATCAACAACAACATGCGAGAGGCGCTTTTAAAAACCGACCCCTCCAAAGATGTAAAAGTCATTTTTGATGTTATTCGGTTGAGATTGAAGGATGGAACCGAGATCATAGCACCCTCTTTTGAGCTTGAAACAAGGTGAGGCGAAGTGTAAAAAACACAGGAACAAATGGGGGCTTTTTATCAGTAACAAAACAATCTTTTGACGCCGGATTCGAAAAAACGGTCAATTGATTTTCACAGCCCGCCTCTTGCATTCGGCACACATGTAAAAGGAGCTTTTATCAATAGCCGAACCAACCCCTTTCAAGTCCAACATCAGGCAGGTGTCACTTTTGTTACAATGATCGGCACCCAAGGTATGGCCCATTTCATGAAGAACAACCTTTGTCAGTCGCTCGGACCTTTTGGTCTTCAAGGTGGCGGTTGAAACCACGCAGTTCCTCCCACCTACTTGTCCATACCCCATGATGGTCCAATCAGGGAAAATCCTTCCATTTAAATTTCGTTTTGTACTGATCACTCGATCTGTGATCAAGAGGCGTTTGCCGGGCTTATCGACCAACATACGATCCATATAGCGAAGGATGGAGTCGGATTGCATTTTACCACTTCGGGGACTGATGTATTCGGAAGGTATCTGAAGCACACCTTTTCGAACGACTTCCGCGTCGTAGTAGCGCCGGAGCATATCATCAATCAAACGAAGATCGCCTTCTGAAACAGTTGCCGTATGATACAAATAAACATGAAGCTTACGGTGACCATTGCTTTCACTACGTTTTGATTTATCTTTCGATTTGGATGCCTTATCGTTCGATATCTGCTCCCTGCCACCAGGATCATCGGAAGAGCAACCGAAGAGCACGATTAATGAAAGGCATGATATGATTTTTGGAAGGAAGGTCATTTAGAAGATAACAGATTACGAAAAGAAATATTGTTTGAATTGCCAGTATATCAAAGCCTGGAAAGCTGAACCAAAGTACGACACTTAAGCTATTTGATAAAGCTTAGTGATCCGATAAAAAACAAACCAATGGAAGTTGATGAACCCGGGTCAATGGTAAGGCCACCCAAGCTCGTAGGAATCACACAAATCAACCATTTGGATAGGTTGAACGGATGCGTAAATTGGAATCCGGAAAAAATAATGTTACGAGCACACAATCAATTGTTTATGGGCAAGTGGTAAAGGATTTTTTGAGGCGTTTGAAAAAAAAACTACCTTTAACATAAATTCAAACCAAAACCTAAAACCAAACTTTTATGAAAACCAAAATTACCCTACTGATTTTTGCTTTTTCAATCTCCATTCTTTCCCTCTCGGTTGCCAACGAAAAATTGTCGTTAGGGGGATCAAACTGGTACTTGTGCGCGCATTGCTGCAAGACCAAACAAGCTGACTCATCTCCAAACGAGAGCGGATGTCGTGCGAGCAGCAGCGGGCAGCACAACTACCAATTCTGTGGAAAAGCGGGCAGCTACAATATGACCTGCCGCAATTGTGACGCCTCAGTTTCCCTTGCTTCAGGCACAACGCCAAATGCGTCCAAATGCTGCGAGACTGGCGGAACACACTCATGGTATAATCGTTAAAAACACATAATAAGCACCCCTCACTGGAGCTGGTGCTCAAACCTAGAACTCACAAGGTTCCAGCAATGATTCCTTTTTTGTTTTTTCTGGAACCTTATGAATATCACCATTGAGTAACTGTCATATTATTGAACCATGAACTATATCGTTTTATCGGAGCTGGGTCAAGGAGGAATGGCCAATGTTTATCTCGCAAGCCACAAGAACCTCGGAACCGAATTTGCCATCAAGATCCTCGACAAGCGGTTCATTTCAGACGATAACATCCGAAAGCGTTTTTTGGCTGAGGCTCGCATCATGTCAAGGATGAATCATCCCAATGTGATCCGTGTTTCCGATTTGATTGATGAGCCGGAAACTGTTGCGTTTGTGATGGAGTATATCCCTGGCGAAACACTAAAGCAACACATTGACAGAATGGGCAAACTGGATGTGAATGCCGTTAAAATGCTTTTTTCGCAAATGCTCGCTGCAACCAAATACATCCACGAGTTGGGATTGATTCACCGCGACATCAAGCCATCGAACTTCATGGTTACACCTGATGGTGTTGTCAAACTGATGGACTTTGGCATTGCCAAGGTCAGTGATGCCGCCTCCTCCGAGTACACAGGTACTGGCGCCTCGCAACAGATGGGAACGCCTATGTATATGAGCCCGGAGCAAGTACGCTCCACAGGTACTGTGACCGCAGCCACCGACATATATAGCTTGGGGGTCACCCTGTGGCAAATGGTATCGGGAACCAAGCCCTACGACACCGCTTCCTTGTCGCTACCGGAAATTCAAGTTGCCATACTCCGCGAAGACCTTCCCTTGACAGGAACCATTTGGGATCCCGTGATTCAGAAGGCCACCAGGAAAAATGTGGAGGAGCGCTTCAAAAACGATACAGAATTCCTCGAGGCGATTCACAACCCATCAACTTTGCAGACCAAACCGGCAGAGCCAACACCCAAAACGCCGGAAGCCACGAGCGAATTCAATTCCGTGCTCATGCCGCCGCGAAAAAAAAGCAAACTGGTGCCTATACTTATAATCGTGGGTTGCTTGTTGGGCCTTTCAATGATTTACGTTTTGAACAGTGAGGAAAGCGAAGTTGAAGAAATGAATTTTTCTTCAGGCGATGAATATGAAGCGGCTCCCGCACCCATTGATAGCGCACTCGATCCTTTTGGTAGTGACTTCACCTCTGCAGACAGTGCACTAGTTGTTGTTCCTGAAGAGTCTGAGGCAGAGCTCGAGCAGAAGCGTCTAGAGCGGGAGGAAAGAAAACGCAAAAAGGAGGAAGAGGTGAAGGATGACTACAACCCCTACGAAAGCTCTGAACCCAACTACGGTGATTATGTCAAATGCGCGAGACCCGGTTGCAAAGCCAAAACATCCGACGACCATCCTACCATAAACAGATTTCCATACGAAGCGTACTGCTCGTGGGATTGCTATTATCAGGTCAACGGTGAGGAGGAAGGGAATTAGGTGTCATTTGATTCTCACCCTTTCTGAATTCACTATGTCGATTCCTGGCCTTATCGTTGAACTATAGTTCCTTTATCTGTCGCTGGAAAAAACTGCGATTACAATGACGAAAAAATCCGATGTAATCCAATTGCTTCAGCACACAACAAATGACTTGCAGTTCTTCAAGCACCAAAAAAATACAGGCAAAACAAAACAGCAAATCATCCCGAAGACATAGCAAAAACAATACGCGACTATTCAAGTAAAACAGATTCCAATGGTAGAGTTGCTTTTTTATTCGAAGGAAAGGGTCATATCCCACAAGCTGACCGAAGGTCAAAGCATTATAATTGGCCGTAACCTCAACAATATGAACGGCGTCACCTTGATAGACGAAGGGGTCTCGGTTACACATGCCAGCATCACCTTTATCAAGGGTAGTGTGAATGTTTGTGACCTCGACAGCACCAACGGCACTTTCGCTGACGGAAAAAGGGTTCAAGCCGGGTCACTGGCATCGGCTGTGAGCGAAATAAGGATTGGACCTGTGCGCGTGGAAATCAGGCGAACCGCCTCAGCGCATACCTCATCCTCGAGCCCTACTAAGGGTTTGGATGAGCTTCTTGCCACCCGGTCGGAAGTTGTTATCGGGAGAATGACCGACTGCGATATCACACTTGACGAATCAACGGTTTCCAAAAGGCATGCCCGGATATTCAAAAAGGACGGAGTGGTTTATGTGGAAGACCTTGGAAGCACCAACGGCACCTACAAAAACCGTCAGCGGATCAAAGGTCGGACCACCCTTGGTCCTAATGATGTACTGAACATCGGGCTGACTTCATTCCAGCTTGGCAGGGAAATCAAAAGGTACGGAAACGAGTCCGCCATCACCGTCGAAAACCTTGAGAAGATTTTTCCAGATGGGAACATCGGCTTGCACCCCTGCTCATTTGATGTTCCCAAAGGGTCGTTCGTGGCCAT
>JBEAXM010000205.1:0-7903 GCA_041159805.1 Bacteroidota bacterium | reverse complement strand
ATTCCATATACCACGTTAGGGATATCGCCCTTGCCAGGTGCGGTGAGGAGCACCTTGCTGACTCCTTTTGATTTCAAGTGACGGCTCAAACCTTCACGGTCGCGTGCAACACCTGTGTTGTCGATCAATAATGCATCGTTGATGCCGTAAGCATTGTAATCGATCTCCTCGGGATTCTTGGCAGAAATCATGTGTACGGCATGGCCGTTGATGATGAGGGTTCGGTTGGCCATGTCCTCTACCACAGTGCCCAAGAACGGACCATGAACAGAATCGTTGCGTAATAATTCGGCACGCTTGATTATGTCTTCATCGGACTTGTCGCGGGTGACGATGGCTCGCAAACGCAACTGCTCACCCTTTCCTGCCTGTGCCACCAACTCACGAGCCAAAATCCTTCCAATCCTGCCAAAGCCATACAACACCACATCCTTGGGAACAATCTTATGCTTTTCCTCTCCAATGTAGTTGCGTAATTTATCGGCTATGAAATCAGATGTGCTATCATTATACTTCGCCTTTTCATTGATCCACTCCGATGTGAGTCGCCCCAAGTCGATTCTGGAGGGAGCCAGATGAACCTTCACCAACTCCTCGGCAATTTGCAATGAGTCAAAAATGGATACGGGCTTTTTGACCATCTCCTTGGCGTACTGGTGCAAAGCCAATATCTGACTGGCGCTTCGGTCAACCAATTGGTTGCGGAACATGATCAGCTCTACCGAGCGATCATACCAAAGAGTGCCAAGGATTTTAATCAGGTCAATTGCAGCTTTCTCCTGCTTGACCCAGTCGCCCAAGCCGGTTTCGTAATTGGAGCGGGTCTGCGTTTCGTTCAAGGTTTCCGTAGACATGAGAAGATGGATGAATTGTTTGGTTAATGAGGATGCAAATATACCAAAAAGAGAGGCAATCGAATTGATAGCAAACCCCTCATAAACAATTTTTTACATTACACCAACATCCCGGCGAAATGGTAAAAAGAAAGGTCCGGCAAAGCCAGACCTTTCAACCTAACACATAACACAATGGAAACTATAACCCAAATCCGTAATAGGCGCGGGTACCGTTGGGATAAATACCCTCAATCAGCACACCACCCTTTTTATTGTTCAGAACCGCAGTGATGTCAGAAGGCGTTGTAACCGGCCTATTGTCGATGCTTTGTATGATGAACCCTTCGCGGATACCGGCGTTGCGAAGCTTGCCTGCATCCAGCCGGATAATCTTGACCCCGTTTTTGATACCCAAACGAGTGCTCTCCTCCCTAGATACCGCCTCAAAATCGGCACCGAGATGGGATACGGTTTCGTTCTTAATCACTTTGGTGTCGCCATCTTTGTTGCGGAGGGTAACCGTAAGGTTGCGAATGTTGTTGTTGCGGTTGATGGTGACCTCCACTTTGTCGCCAGGACGGTATTTGGACACCTGCTCCTGCAACTCGGGAGTGGAATTCACCTCAACACCACCTACCTTGGTGATGATGTCGCCCTCTTCAATTCCTGCGTTCATGGCGGCACCGCCATCTGTAAGGCCAGCCACATACACACCATTCAATTTCTTGATGCCTTTCTCCTCGGCAAGCTTGGAGTCGATGTCGCGTATGCTGACACCGATGAAGGCGCGTTGTACATTTCCGAATTCAATAAGGTCACTGACCACCTTCCGCACAATGTTCACTGGTATGGCAAACGAGTAGCCTGAGAAGGATCCCGTGCTGGAGGCGATAGCCGTGTTGATTCCTATCAGATTACCTTGGGTATCGACCAATGCGCCACCACTGTTTCCAGGGTTGACCGCTGCGTCGGTTTGAATGAAGGATTCGATAGGAAACTGCTGATCGGGCAGTATGGAAATATTACGCGCCTTGGCACTCACAATACCTGCTGTAACTGTGGAGGTGAGGTTAAATGGATTTCCAACTGCCAGCACCCACTCTCCCACTTTGACATTGTCGGAGTTGCCATATGGCAGGTAAGGCAAGCCCTTGTCCTCGACTTTAAGCAATGCCAAATCGGTGGATGGATCCGTGCCGATGACCTTTGCCTGCAAAGTGCGTTTGTCGTGCAATGTGACTTCCACCTTGTCGGAGTTTTCAACCACGTGGTTGTTGGTCACGATGAAGCCATCGTCGGTGATAATGACACCTGAACCAGCACTGCGGGAGGGTTGTGGATTGCTGTATCCGCGGTTTCCCCAGAAAAAATCCTGAAAAGGATTGTAGCTTCCTGAGCTGTTGCTGACCGAATAAGTGGTTTTCACGTGCACTACTGCAGGCACAGTGGCATCGGATGCCGCAACAAAACCTGCGGGCATGGCCGAGGCCATTGCCGGATCCAATGAAACCAATCGGCCCGGATTGGCATCGCGTTTTAACGCCTGGCCAGGTTCCTGGTCATTATTGAGTAAAAAGTTAAATGCATAAGCACCCACAAGTCCGGAAACAACCGAAACCAGGGCTACCATTGATAATTGTTTGAATCGAGTCAACATGTGATTTGAAGATTGGTTAAGTAATCAGAGTCGATACAATCCGAGTTTGAATGATGCGAAATTAGATCTGTCGGATGAACGAAATATGAAGAGCAAACGGTTTACCAAAGGTACAAACACCAGAAGCGGCTCTTTCATAAACGCGTCAAAGTCTATATTTGTGGTATATAGTTGTAAATTATTTTTTAAATACCTGTTTATCAGTATTTTAATGGGGATTAGCATCGATTTTTACAAGTTCCACGGCACCATGAACGACTTTGTGATGCTGGATGGCAGAACCACGGACGACGGGCTGTTGGATACTGCGACCATACAAAGGATTTGCAACCGCTATTCAGGCATAGGTGCGGATGGATTGATTGTTTTGAAAAAAGAACAGCACGGACTTCGTATGATCTATTATAACAGTGATGGCAATCAAAGCACGATGTGTGGAAATGGTGGGCGTTGCTTCGCCGCGTTTGCACATATGCTTGGGCTTTGCGGCATGTCACTTTCGTTCGATGCCATAGACGGCAAACATGAGGCGACCTTATTGGGGCATCATGGAAATACGTACATGGTTTCATTGTCCATGAATGATGTTGAACGGATCATGCAGTTAAATGATTGCGATTTCCAACTCGACACCGGATCGCCGCATTTTGTGCGCATCACCAATCATGTTGATGAGATGGACGTCTTTCATGAGGGACGGAAAATCCGGGAATCGCCTCCATTCGCAAAGGATGGCATCAATGTGAACTTCATTGAACCAGTTAATGCTGGCGTTCGAATCCGAACCTATGAACGGGGTGTGGAGGCCGAGACCAAAGCATGTGGTACCGGCAGTGTGGCTGCTGCTGTGGTGGCATACGAAAAGGGGCTGGTCAATTCCTCGGATGAAATCAATATCCTATCGCAAGGTGGCAAGCTTCAGGTATCCTTTCATAAATCAAACAATCGTTATACAAACATTCGTCTGACCGGTCCCGCTGAGTTCGTTTTCAAGGGAACCTACCATTCCATTTGAAGATGATCACAGGAAAAAACGTATCACTGCGTGCATTGGAGCCCCATGACAGGGACATCATGTATGCATGGGAAAACAAAGTGGAGAACTGGCCGGTGAGCGGAACGCTTGCACCTTTCAGCCGCCACACCATGGACGAGTTCCTGAAAAATGCCAAGGACGACATTTACACCACCCGGCAGCTCCGTTTAGCCATTGACCTAAACAGTCAAATAGCCCGTCCGACCATCGGTTATGTCGATTTGTTCGACTTCGATCCACCCCACCGACGCGCAGGCGTTGGCATCCTGGTTGGCGACACAGAAGCGCGAGGCAAAGGCCATGCCTTTGAAACTTTGCAGCTCTTATCCGCTTACGCGAAAAACGTACTCAACTTGCACCAGTTGTATTGCCACATCCATTCCGACAACCTCGCCAGCATCCGGTTATTCAAAAAGGCAGGGTACACCCAATGCGGCGAGTTGCGAGACTGGACGCAAGTGTCTGGTACATGGAGAAACGTAGGCATTTACCAAAACCTGTTGCAATCCTGATTCAGCAAACACCGATATGGGCAAAGCAAGAATCATAACCTACGGTGCATGGCTTTTTTCGATTGCCATAATTGCGTTATTGATTGTCCAGGCCTCATGCAATCAAGGAGTGGATTCAAACCAAGACAGCAACTCCGACTCCACCATCTACGCTAGTCTTGATCCGCAAAACGGCTATGTTGGGATGGAGACATGCAGCAGTTGCCATCAATCAATTTATGATTCCTTCATCCAAACGGGCATGGGAAAGTCGTTCGACCTTGCCACAAAAGCCAAAAGCAGTGGTCGCTTTGGAGACCATGAGCCCGTTTACGACCCCCATCTTGATTTTTACTACAAGCCGTTTTGGGAGAACGACAGTTTACGCATTCTTGAGTTCCGCCTACAAGGGAACGACACCGTTCACAAACGTGTCGAAACCGTCAGTTACATTGTTGGGTCGGGACAACACACCAACTCCCATATCATGAACACCTTTGGGTATTTGAACCAAATGCCCCTTACCTTTTACACGCAAAAAGGCAAATGGGATCTTCCTCCCGGATATGAAAAAGGGGGCAACACCCGCTTCAACCGCCTAATCGGCTTGGAGTGCATGTCGTGTCACAATTCGTACCCGGAATTCCTTCCCGGTTCGGAAAACCGTTATGATTTCGTTGATAACGGCATCGGCTGCGAACGATGCCACGGTCCAGGGGAAAAGCATGTGAAGGAAAAACAGTCGGGGAAAATCGTTGATGTGGTAACGGGAATCGACTACTCGATTGTGAACCCTGCAAAGCTTCCCATCGACATGCAGTTGGATGTATGCCAACGATGCCACATCCAAGGCAATGCGGTTTTGAAGGACGGGAAATCGTTCTTCGATTTCAAGCCGGGCATGCGTTTGTCCGAGGTGATGGATGTTTATATGCCCGTTTACGAGGGGCCCAAGAACGAGCACATCATGGCCTCTCATGTTGAACGCATGAAACTGAGCAAGTGCTTTACGGAACCCATCAAGCGTGCTCCAACCAACACAAAAGAACTTAAGCCATACAAGAACGCCCTTACATGCATCACCTGCCATGATCCGCATGTCAGTGTGAAGGCTACCGGAAATGTGGTATTCAACAACGCGTGTAACAGCTGCCATACAAAGGGCAAAGACCCGTTGTGCTCGGAGAAACCACAAGTGTTGGCGCTGAAAAAAAACGATTGTGTAACATGCCACATGCCCTCCTCGGGGGCGACCGACATTCCACACGTATCCGTGCACGACCATTATATCCGAATCCCTGATAAAATCCAAGAGGTGGATCGGATCCGCAAGTTCCTGGGCATTGCAGCAATCAACAATGCCAATCCCGATTCCATCTCAAAAGGTAAGGCATTCATCGCCTATCATGAAAAATTCGGGTTCGACATCGACATACTCGATTCGGCGAAAAAATATTTCCCCTATCGAAAACAGTCCGATTTGGAGAAAAACTACCACGAGGTCATTCACATCCTTTTCCTGGAAAAAAACTTTCAAGGAATTTTGGATATTGTTGCCAAACTCGGTGATTTGAACAAGAAACTACAGAAAAAATCGTTTGACAACAAGGATGCATGGACGGCTTATAGAATCGGACAGGCATTTTCGGAAAGGGGCAACATAAGCAAATCAAACATGTACTACCAAGTGGCTTACGGCTTGGCCCCCTACGTACTTGATTTCGTCAACAAGTATGCAGCATCACTGACGGCGATTGGAAACAATCAAGAAGCCAAAGGGATTTTGGAAAAACTGGTTTATGAATATCCGAAATCGGCCCCAGCCCTGTCAAACCTGGGTTACCTTTGTTTGGTACTGGAGAACGACACGGTCAGGGCTCGCAAATTATATGACCAGGCCATAGGAATCGACCCCGACTACGAGCAAGCGATTGTAAACAAAGCGGGATTGTGGATGGTGCAAGGAAAGAAAAAGGAAGCCGCAGCGCTTCTGAATAATTTAATCAGGCGAAAGCCGCAGTCTGAGCAAGCCCGACAACTCCTTCAGCGAATCAATTCCATTTGATACAAATGAAATCGAAAACAAAAAAAACAGTCTTCATATCACTGACAATTTTCTTTGCAATCATGTTAGGAGGCCTATTCTACATCTACAACAAGCTGATCGGAAATCATGTGATTCACGACAGTCGGGAGGAGACATACATCCATATCCCAACGGGTTGCGATTTCAACCAGGCGTTGAAGTTATTGGAAGACTCGGGGCTGGTAGATGATCCCAGGGCATTTCGTTGGATGGCACTTCAGATGAAGTATGATGTAAAGGTAAAGCCCGGAAGGTACAAGATCACCAAGGGAATGAGCAGCAGATCGATGCTCCTTTTACTCAGAAGCGGCAAACAAAGCCCAGTAAAACTCCGCTTTCAGAATGTTAGAACCACCAAACAGCTGGCTGGCGTCATTGGGAAGCAAATCGAAGCGGATTCCATGGAGCTTGCTGCACTCTTACAGGACAGTGTGTTCCTCGAAGGATTGGGATTCAACAGACACACCGCCGCGACCATGTTCATTCCAAACACCTATGAATTTTATTGGAATACCGATGCCCGCAAGTTCATCGAAAAAATGAAAAAGGAATATGATCGTTTTTGGAATGACAGACGCCTGTCAAGCGCAAGGGGAATCGGATTGACACCCGCCCAGGTGAGCACCCTGGCCTCCATTGTGGAGAAGGAAACAGCAAAAAACGACGAGAAACCAACCGTAGCAGGTGTGTATATGAACCGGCTCCAACAAAACTGGAAGCTAGAGGCGGATCCCACGCTGATTTTTGCAGCAAATGATTTCACCATTCGAAGGGTTTTGAATAAGCATAAGGAAATCGACTCCCCATACAACACCTACAAATACATGGGACTTCCACCAGGCCCCATCTGCATTCCCTCCATCGCCTCCATTGATGCGGTCCTATCGTACAAACGCCACGAATACATGTTTTTCTGCGCCAAGGAAGACTTCTCCGGCTATCATAACTTTGCCACTACCTATTCGGAACATTTGGCCAACGCCCGCAAGTTCCAGGACGAGCTGAATCGTAGGAACATACGTTCATAGCTAATCAATGCAATTCGTTATTTTTGTACTACGAAATGAGGTGTTTCCTGCTTATAGCGTTTTCCCTGATGGTAGGTGCTTCCAACACCTATGCCGATGGCATTCCCGTAGTATTGGTTGCCAAAAGCTCCGAGCAGGTTGATACCACCGGTTGTGATATTGTCAAGGAAATAACACGAATCATCTACCAGGAGCTTTCGGAGAACCGTCTCAGGATTTGGGACTCCCAGCAAAAGGAGATCGCTTTTTCAATTGCAACCATCCAATCATTGGAGAAATCAGCCGGCATTCGGTTCATGGATCAGGAAACCATGTACATCTATGAACGATGGACACAGATGAAACGTGAGGTGAACACATCCACTATCGGTTTTTATTTTGCCCATAAAGACAAAAAAGGCAACGAAACGGTATTCGGATATGTTGACTATGTCGACTTGCAGCCGGTTTTTGCCAAGACGAAAATCCAGTCGAACGCCAGCGGTAATTACAGCACCACATTCGAGACCTTGTTGAAATCAAAAAACTTTAACTACCAGATACTCCAACTGGGCAACAAAGTCATGAAAACCGCCAACGAGGCGCAGGAAAACAGGTTGTCGTTCATTGGCAACCGCATCTTCAACGAATCCACGTTGGGTTATTATCCACCCGACAAATCGATCACCTACTTCATTGACCACATCACCGGAGGGGAGGATGGCGCCTCCTTGAACGGCGTTCGTATCACCAAACTATTGGAAGAATATTTCATTCGTAACATGGAGGT
>JBEAXM010000113.1:0-8222 GCA_041159805.1 Bacteroidota bacterium | reverse complement strand
CTGTTCTTGCAAACTCCGCACGCATGCGAAAAGAAAAGACCCTCGCAACCGGAGACGACATTCACTTGAAAGACGGTCGAATCATAGAAAGAAACTACATACCAGTTAAATCAACGGAAGGATTCAAAGGACACTTGTGGGCCTTCAATGATATCACTGAGAAGAAGAAGCTTGAAAACGCGTTATTGGAGGAAAAGAATTTCACTGAAGGCATTCTGAATAACATTCCTGCCGACATCGCGGTGTTTGATATGAACCATCGTTATCTTTTCGTTAATCCAACCGGGATCAAGGACGAATCGGTCAGGAAATGGATAATCGGTAAAGACGACTTCGACTATTGCAATTACAGGGGAATAAGCACTGAGCTTGCTGAAAAACGGCGCAAGACTTTCAATAAAGTAGTGGAGAGCAGGAATTCCGTTGAGTTCCTTGATGATTTACCCAAAAAGGATGGCAGGGTCGCATACATATATCGGAAATTCTATCCGGTTGTCATCAATGACATGGTTAAATATGTCATTGGCTATGGGGTGGATGTCTCATCAGTTGTAGAAGCCGAAAGTAAAATCAAAAAACAAAAGGCATTCTACGAAAACATATTGGACATGATGCCCGTGGACGTAGGCGTTTTAGATAAAAAGTTCCGGTTCGTTTATCTGAATAAGAAGGCTGTGAAGCGCGACGAAATCCGTGAGTGGATGATTGGTAAAACCGAAAACGACTTTGTTGAAAAGACCGGTAAAGGTGCTGAATTAACCTCCAAAAGGTTAAGCATGATGCAACAGGCCGTTGATACAGGGCAAATCCAACAATGGACTGAAACCTATCGGGAAGGTGCAGCTGACGAACTACACATGATGCGGACCATCAGCAATTACATCGGCTTGGATGATGAGCCATACTTGCTTGCCACCGGAAGTGATGTGACTGCCATTGCCTTGGCGGAAAAAGAACTGAAATTGAAAAATGAGGCGCTACAAAAAACCAATTCCGAACTGGATCGATTTGTTTACAGCACCTCCCATGACCTGCGTGCACCTTTGACATCCGTATTGGGACTCATACGCATCATTGAGATGCATATCCCTAAAACCGAATCAAAACAGCATGATCGAATAAAAATGATGAAGGAGTCCGTCCGTAAACTGGACGACTTCATAGCAGAAATCCTGGATTACTCCAGAAATGCAAGAAGTGAGATTTCAATTGAATCCATAGACGTGGATTCTGTTTTCCAGGGAGTCATCGAAAACCTCCACTACATGGAAGGAAGCAAAAGCTGCGAATTCATCCTGGATAAAGAGCCGGACTTTAAACTGAAATCCGATACAAGAAGAATCAAGGTGATCATGTCCAATCTGGTCTCCAATGCCATCAAATACCAAGACCCGAAAAAGGAAAAATGCGTGGTTCGCGTCCAATTCAAAAAGTTGAACAACCGAATTGAAATACGTGTTGAGGACAATGGCATAGGAATCTCCGATCAGAATCAAGCGAAGATTTTTGAGATGTTTTACCGGGCGACAAGCATTGCCTCAGGATCCGGACTGGGACTTTACATTGTCAAGGAAACAGCTGACAAGCTTGGAGGTATGGTGTCCGTGGAATCAAGCCTCGGCAAAGGATCGGCTTTCACTGTCATTCTGCCAGAAATAAAATCCTGACAAATGGATAAGGCTTTCCATCAAATTCACATAATAGACGACAACGAAGTCGATACGTACATTTCAGAGCATCTGATTGAAGAGTTGGGCATAAGCGAGAAAATCAGCTCTAGCACCAATGGCCAAGATGCCTTGGATTATCTGACCGGCTTGGGGATAGAACAGCCGGATATTGTGTTTCTGGATGTCAGGATGCCCGTAATGGGTGGGTTTGAGTTCCTGGAAAAATACTCGGAGTTTTTGATAGATAAGCCGAAGAAACCGAAAATCTACATGTTAACCTCGTCCAGCGACCCCTTTGATGTGGAAAAAGCAGGAATCAATCCGCTTGTAAGGAAATATTTCAGCAAACCGCTCAGCCCCGAAATTCTCCAAAAACTCAAAGAAGGGGAATACACCTGAAATTCACTTTGTCCGGTATTCGTAAGTGATTTTTGAAAGCTCTGATATCACTTGTAAAAGTTTTTCATTGTCGCTACCCTTGGTCATAATCGTGAGCAAGTAAGGCCTGTTCCCCTGAAATATTATACCGGACTCGTGCCATTGCTTAACGGGTCCTACACCATATTCGCCGAATTTACGGGCGACCATGACATTGGCCGGGAGATGCTTTCTGATGCCGTCCTTGAATGAACTTGCAGCCAGCCAGGAAATAGCCATCTCCGAATTCTTTTCACTCAACCATGTGCAATTATAAAGCACATTCAAAAACCTTGAGTAATCAATCACAGTGGTGCTGTAACTTGCATCGTGCATATCGGGAACCGGCTGATTCAAATCCTCATAAATCCTATTGAAATAGAAATAATCTATCTGCGGATTCACTAACGCCGTGCTGTAATTGTCGGAGTCGCGCATGATACGCTCCAAAAGTTCACGCATGCTGTAGTACCCTCCTCTTTTGATAGGATCTATGATGTAGGTTTGAAGTGGTATAGGGGGAATATTAGGATCGAAAAACAATTTCCTGCCCATCAAATCAGACTCGATTTCTGATTTTTTCAGGAAACTCATCACCACAGGAACTTTGACTAAACTACCTGGTGTATAACCTTCATTACCATTGATTGCTATCCATTCAGCGGTATTCAAATCCATAAAATAAACAGACACCGAACTTGCGAACCCTTGACTGATGAAGCTGCTAGATGTGGTGGATAGAGCCGTCTTCAAAGGCCGCAATCGATCCGATTCAGATTCAGGTTCGCTGATAATCAATCGCCCGACACCGCTTTCGCCTTTTGTACGAATGACACGGTTCGGCCCCGCTGTTGATGTCGACTGGGTAGAAATCTCCTCATGTTCGGGAGGACGCTTTTCACAAGAGGTTTGGGAAAGCAGAAAAGCAACTATTGATGTTGCAGTGAGTAATCGGTAAGCACCCTGTTTTGCACAGAGCAGTAAACACTTTTTCTTCATGTCTGAACGTATGTTGATAATCACATTTCATTTCAGACTTGTGGTTATTTGCGGATACAAAGATAATTCAAAAACAAATCACTTGCGGCTGATTTCTTCAACAGCCTTGATATATGCAGGATCCAGCTGCAGCCATATCGGATAAAATCCATCCCCGCGAAAAAGCTGTCGTGATACCTGAGCCTTAATCTGGTTTTTGAGGTATTTGGCAGCGGAAACGACTTCAGCCGGATTAGGAAACCCTGGAGTGGTTGATGGTACAGACTGAACAAACTCCTTGTAAACTGCATCAGTTATGACAAAGCCACCTATAAAAGCCTCCGCATTTTTGAACTTTTGAAGATTACTCCGCTCCCGATCAACATATTTATATGCGAAATCGGTTATGGACCCTGCAGACAAGGCAGTGATCAAGAAGGTGTTTTTGCTATCGGTGGTGTCTATTGGTATGAAGATGTCCGGCATGATACCACCTCCTCCATAAACCGTTTTGCCGGCAGGAGTCTTGTACTTTAGCGAATCGGGGAATTGAATGGAGTCGGCTGTGAGAAGTTCATTGTGCTCCATTCTGGTGTCAAGCTCTTGGTTATAAGCATCCGTACCCTTATCGTAGGGTTTTTGGATACTCCTACCAGTAGGGGTGAAATACCTCGCAATGGTTAAGCGAATAGCCGAACCATCGGGTAGAACCGTTTGCTCTTGAACCAACCCTTTTCCGAACGATCGCCTTCCGATGATGGTTCCACGATCCCAGTCTTGTAAAGCTCCTGCCAAAATCTCAGAGGCGGAAGCAGAGCCCTCGTCAATGATTACAACCACGCGGGAACTTTCGAACATGCCGCCGGAGGTGGCGTTGTAGTCGGTTCGTGGCCGCGACTTACCCTCCGTGTAAACGATGGATTTGCCATCCGAGATAAACTCGTCAGCCAAGCGGGTAGCCGCATCCAAGTATCCACCTGGATTGCCTCTGACGTCAATGATTATGTTTGTCATGCCTTTGGCTTTAAGCTTCCGGGCAGCTGCCATGAACTCATCGTAAGTGGTGGCCGCAAAGCGACTAATCCGAAAATAGCCCGTTTTTGAATCAACCATGAATGAAGCCTCCAGCGAGTATATTGGGATTTTTCCACGCGTGATTGTGAAATCCATTAGGCGACCAGCACTGCGTCGATAAATCTTGACACGAACCTTTGACCCTCCGGCACCCCTTAGCTTCTGCATCACCTGATTGTTGGTAATGCCAATGCCCGCCACTATCGTGTCATCAACCATGACGATACGGTCACCGGATCGAATGCCGACATTTTCGGAAGGTCCTCCTGATATGGCACTTACCACCATGATGGTGTCGTCCTGTATGTGGAACTCTACTCCAATGCCTTCAAAGTTACCCTCCAGCGGCTCGTTAGCGGAAGTCAGATCGGAGGCGGTTATATAGGATGAATGCGGATCAAGGGATTGCAGCAGTTTTTCAATGGACAAGTCAGTAAGCTTGGTCCGGTCTACAGTGTCCACATACTCTTGCTCAATGTAGGTGATGATGTCGTTGATCTTATCAAACCCAGACGGCTCAAATGAAAAAAGGGACGAACCTCCTCCTCCAGAGGATTGAAGACGCGTACCGATGTAAATTCCACAAGACAGGACAAGCGCGAAAACCAAAGGCAAAAAAAGAGAGCGGGGCTTTTTTCCAGTTGGATCAGACATCACGTAAGAATCAAATGGATGGGGAATACTTTACTACTTCAACATTGAACTTACGTAAAAACTCAACACCTTCATCTGAGTCGATGCCCTTGTACTCGGCATAAGAGTTAAGGTAAACCACCTTGCGGATGCCGGTTGTGAAAATGACCCGTGCGCATGCCAGGCAGGGGGAGAGTGTTACATACAACGTCGCACCTTCAATCTGCAGATTGTTCTTCGCAGCATATAAGATGGCGTTTTCCTCAGCGTGAATGGCCAATGAACAACCGCCTTTACGGTCGCGGGCACATCCGGTCTCTGGCCACTCCTGGTCACAGTTGTGTGTTCCTGCAGGAGGTCCGTTGTAACCAAGGGAGATGATTCGTGTGTCCTTGGTAAGAACAGCCCCTACACTTATTTTGACACAATGCGAACGGAGGGCGAGCTTTTGGGCAAGCTCCATGTAAATATCGTCGAAAGATGGTCGGCTCATATCTGAAAACAAAGATACGAATCAAAATCATGTTCGGACTCGAGGAAATTAGCGATTCCCTGTTCGAAAGGAATCTCTATTGAATAAATTTACAACCAAATGAAAACAACCGCACTTTCATTTGTCATTTTTATAATTGCCGCCCACTTGGCCATGGGCCAGAATGATAGTACCCGAACGGAAAAATTCTATCAAACCATAAAAGACGTCTCACAAAAAAGCAGTTTGGGCTATTTCCTTTATGAAACTGTTTTCAATGTGCCAGATAAGCATATGCTTGATAGCTTGATAGGAGTTCAGCATGCAGAAGAGGGACTCATTATCAGGAATATCATCATCCACACCCGTGACCCGTTCGGTGCCAATCTAATGGATACGGTTGTTTCCGCAAGAAGCGTGGTTCAAAAAGTCGGAAACCACCTACATACTAAAACGAAGCAGGTCGCCATCGAAAATCAACTATTGTTTCAAAAAGGAGATACAACAGACCTGTTGAAACTAGCTGAGACCGAGAGAATCATACGCAATTGCGGTTATATCAGAGATGTCGCCATAAGGGTAAACCCCATATGTTCTGACTCCGCAGACATTTTGGTGGAGACCATTGACCAATGGAGCTTCTCCACATCCTTGTCTATATCCACATCGACCGCAAGGTGGAAGTTCAAAGAATATGACCTTTTCGGATTAGGTCATCGCTTCGGTAACACTTTTGAATGGAACAGGAATGGCTTTGAGCTTGAAAAACCTGAATTTGAGGGCTATTATCAGATACCGAATGTTGCGGGTTCGTTCACATCGATGGAAATAAACTACCTGCGTCAGAGTGAAAAACGATCCCTGGGAGTCAGCATTGACAAACCATTTTATTCAACCATATCCAACTGGGCGGGCGGAGCATGGATTTCCAGAAACAGCACTTCCGACTCGCTAAGGATAACATCCGATTTGAATGCCGCTTTTTCAAGGGAATGGAACCAATATGGTGCATGGATTGGAAAGTCCTTCCCTTTGAAAAAAGGTCGCACCAAGGAGGAACGAAGCACGCGTCTTGTAGCTGGAACGTCATACTACTTGTTGGAAAATGTACGACTGAACACCAACGATAACACCGTTGCTACAGCATTGTCATCCAGCCGCACAGCTTTATTGTCGATTGGCTTCTCCAACCGATCCTATAAAATCGACCGTTTTATTTTTCAAGCCGGAGACGAAGAGGACGTGCCATCGGGTCGGAAAGTACAGGTCACCAGCGGACTTGAAAACAAGCATGGGAAAACCAGGAGGTATTTAGGAGCAGTAATGTGTGCAGGTGGCTATATTGGTGAAGAATTCTATCTATCTTCCTCTATAGACTGGAGCGCCTTCTCTGAAAACAGGGCCTTTGAAGACACACGATTACAATTACGAATGTTTGGATTCACACCATTGATAGGTAAAAAGGATTTGTCATTTCGCATTTTGGGGACGTTTGATTACACCCGTTTGGGAAATCAAAGCTACTATAGACCGATTAGCTTGGATGAGAATGAGCTGCTACCTGGTCTTGAAAGCGATGGGATGGAGGGCACCGAACGTCTTGCAGGAAGTGTGACACTTGCGCTGTTCAACCCACTTGAAATAATCGGTTTCAAGATAACTCCGATTTTGTATTTCGGAGCCGGATTCCTGGGAAATGGCGAAAGAGACATTTTGAACTCCTCTTACCAATCAGCCCTAGGGGCTGGACTGGTTATAACGAATGAGTATCTGTCACAATCCGACTTCAAATTGGTGGTTGCAGTTTTCCCCAACCAACCCGATTTTTGGAAATTCGGAGGCGTTAGCGCTTGGGAATATGGTTTTTCAGACTTTGATTTTCAAAAACCGGTTGCGAATTATTGAAAAAAACTATTTTTACTGAAACGGAATCAAAATCCTCAACATGAAAAAAGTGATTATGCCGATGCTGGCTATGCTATGCCTGTCAATGCTGACTTCACATGTCTCCTACTCCCAATGTGTTCCAAACACATCCTTTACGGGAGCTGGAATTTATCCTGACACCCTGCCTGATGCCACAGCCGGAATCCCATATGACGAAGATGTCACCTTCGTAATGCTAACTGACACGCTCGGTTTAACGATTTATGATTACCAGATTACCAATATTTCCGGATTGCCCATCGGACTTTCTTGGCAGTGCAACAATAACCAAAATGGATGCGTGTATGATCCGGCCGTTACCATTTACGGATGCGTGAAAATTTTTGGAACCCCGGTGGTGCCAGGAACCTTCACATTCACGGTAACGGTTGTTGCAGATGTCCAATTGGCAGGTGCTCAAACCATCAACTTCGACCGGCCATTAACAGTATTGCCAGCGAATGTTTCAAATCCCGGTTTTGCTATGACCAACAATGTTGGATGCGCACCCCTTACCGTATCATTTACCAACAATAATCCAGGGCAGGCCTCCTATTCATGGGATTTTGGAAATGGTTTGCAAAGCAATGTTGAAAATCCCCCGTCGCAAACTTACACCAGCCCAGGCACGTATGTTGTCACACAAACAGTAACACCTAATGTCACACCCGACTTTTATTTGACCAATATCACCGTTACGGGTATTCCAAACAATTATGGTGGTCCAATAGATGACCCTGATCCTTATTTTCTTCTTTACAACCCGTCAGGAGCCCAGATTTATGATTCGCGACCCGCTCTCAACGGCGTGTTCCCCCCATACTCATGGAACACTCCCAACATACAATTAACCAATGGGAATTATACAGTTCATGTATGGGATGAAGATGGCGGCCTGTTTGGGGCCGATGATGATTTAGGAGCGATTTCATTTGCCGGGAACGGAAACTCAGGCAGCGCAACAGGAACCGTGGGGGGTGCATCTGGCACCTTGGTAGTTAATTTTACTATTTTTCAAACCCCTGTTGTGCCTTTGATTGCAACAGACACCA
>JBEAXM010000009.1:0-4256 GCA_041159805.1 Bacteroidota bacterium | reverse complement strand
TTTCAACATTTATTCGTTTTATTTTGCCCCCGGCCCAAATGATGATTTCCTTGTCGTCAGGTGTCCAATTGAAGTTGGTATAAACTCCGAATATGGCCCATGCCTCTTGTTGGTCCTTGCTCAATCCTGAAAACACTGGCCACTCTTCTCCGGTATCCAGATCCCTGATGAACAGTACGGATTCCTCTCTGACACGACGAACGAACGCCAATCTTTTTCCATCCCTGGAAATCTGCGGACGCACCGCCCCTCCTGAGCCACCTGTAACCTGGTCTATTTCTCCCGTGTGTGTGTCATAGCGTTTGATCACATAGATTTGAGAGTTCGGATCCTTATTGTATTGGAAGTACCCTCCTGGGTAAACATCCTCGCTGAAATAGATGTAACGACCATCAGCCGACCAGCAGGGCTCTCCCAAGTCTTGTTGGTCATTTTTCCTCTTGTTGAGTTGTATGCCATCACCACCATTCAAGTGGTACATCCAAAGTTCGCCTGCGCCTAGTGATCTTCCTGAAGTGAAATGCTTTCTTGACACCAGGTACTTTCCATCGGGTGACCAAACAGCGTTGTTAAGTAGTCGAAAATCTTCTTTGGTGATTTGGCGTGGGTTTGATCCATCAGAGCCCATTACCCAGATGTTATCACCTCCTCCTGCGTCAGATGTGTATGAAATCATTTTTCCATCCTGGCTGAATCGGGGCTGTACTTCATAGGCGTGGCCCTGCCGAAGGACTTTTGCTTTACCTCCTGAAATAGGCAGGGTATAAATATCTCCAAGCAGGTCGAATACGATGGTTTTACCGTCAGGACTGATGTCAAGGTTCATCCATGTACCTTCATTTACAGTAAAGTTGGTCTGCTTATAGGTGCCCGGAGGGTTGTTTACATCCCACTTATCCTCTTTTGGTTGCTGGGCCATTAACATGTTTGGCAACACAAATACACTCAACACCTTGATAAAAACGTTGATTCTCATATCCGATGAAATTTAATGTGTGGTTTATTTTGTTCTCTTCGCTTTGATGTATTCGATGAAAATGGGAAGAAGCGAAAGGATGATTATGGTCAATATCACTGCACTGAAATTCTCCTTGATGAACGTGATGTTCCCAAACAGGTAACCTGCTGTTAGGAACATGGAAACCCAGAGAAACGCTCCAAAAACGTTGTAGTTGAAGAATCTTCGGTAATCCATGGTGCCGATGCCCGCCACAAAAGGGGCGAAAGTCCTGATGATTGGAACGAATCGTGCATAAACAATCGCTTTTCCCCCGTGCTTTTCGTAAAATAACTGGGTCCTTTCAAGATATTCTCGTTTTATGAATCGGGATTCTCTTTTGAAGATACCACTGCCTACATACTTGCCAATGTGATAATTTGTAGCATCGCCTAAAACGGCTGACACGAAAATCACGAAATACATGATCCAATAACTGAGTCCTGAATCAGGTAATGCGATTACAGCACCCGTGGCGAACAACAGGGAATCACCAGGTAAAAAGGGGGTGACCACCAGACCTGTTTCACAAAAGACTATAAGGAAAATGATTGCATATATCCATAATCCGTATTGGGCGGTTATTTCGACCAGATGTTCGTCGATGTTTAAAATGAAATCGATAATTAGGTGGATGAATTCCATGAATTCGATTTTGCTTAATATTAGAGAATCTAGGCGGCGAGGAGTCTTTCATTCGTTCCTAGCATACGCAACATCTTGGTATGTGATCGAATGGCGTCCCACATTGTTTTGTTTTCATGGTAGGTGATACCGAATTCCTGCGCGGTGTTTCTGACAATGGAGCTGATTGCAGGATAATGGATATGACAGATCTGCGGGAAAAGGTGATGCTCCACTTGATAATTCAAACCACCAAAAAACCATGTTGCCAACCTGCTGCGCATGGCGAAATTGGCAGTCGTGTTCAATTGGTGAATGTTCCAATTGTTTTTAACGTCACCGCTTTCATCAGGCATGGGGAATGTTGTTCCTTCAACCACGTGGGCAAGCTGGAATACCACAGCCAAGGTGATTCCTTGTATGAGATGCATCGTCAAAAATCCAGTTAAGCAAAGCCATATTGGCGCTCCGAAATAAATCATTGGAATGGCAAGAAATGCTGTGAAATAAATAAGCTTGCTTCCGAACAGGATGAAATACTCCCTCATCGGATGTTTCTTGTTGTCGTAGTTACCGAGCTTTTTTCTGAAAAAGGTTTCGAAGTCTTTTTTGAAAACCCATGAAAATGATGTGAGGCAATATAACAGGTAGGCATAGTAGTGTTGGAAGCGATGAATCTTCCTGAGGCGGTTTTCTGTCGATAGGCGGATAAGTGATACCGGCTCAAGGTCTTCGTCGTGACCAGGGATATTGGTGTAAGTGTGATGTATCACATTGTGAAGAATCTTCCACATGTATTTGTTAGTGCCTGCCAGGTTGAATGTGTATCCCATTATGCGGTTTACAATTCCATATTTGGAAAGTGAGCCATGTACGGCATCGTGTGAAATGTTGAATCCTACAAACGCGGTGAAAAGTCCCATGGAGAACCAACTTGCAATACTTGCTATGATGTTGGAACCGGATAAGTAAATCAGATAATAGGAGCCAAAAAAACCGAACAAATAAAACACAACTTTAAGGTACATTAGCCAATTCCCTTTCTGTGAAATTCCATTTGTTTCAAAATACGATTGAATCCTGTGGTTCAGAACCTCAGTGAATGTCAAATCCTGTGTTTTTCTGAACTTGATTTTGTTTGCCATAATTCTGTTTTATACAATCAGCGACGGCAAAGATACTGAGCCAAGCCAAAGGGAAATTTTGTTTGTTAAATCTATTTTTAAGGATTAATTAATTGATAAACAAGGCTTTGGGTATTCTTTTTGTAGTTGGTCTAATATTTTTAATTCAATCACTTAACAATCATCTGCTTACAGGGTTATTATTAATTGTAAATTTGACATTACTAGACGCATGGGTAAGTTTCTGTATATCCGACTTCCATTTTTGATCATGGTGCTTTCCATGGTTGGAATTGGTTGTGGCGACAAGGAACAGGAAGTGCCTCAGGTTCCAGGCCCTATAACTTTCGAAATACCTCCCGGATTCCCTGCCCCAGTATATGATTTCAACAACAATGAAGTAAACAGGAAGCGTTTTGAATTAGGCCGCAAGTTGTTTTACGATCCTATATTGTCACGCGACAATACCATTTCATGTGGTTCATGTCATCAGCAGGAAGGTGCATTTGCCCACATCGACCACAGGGTAAGCCACGGCATTGATAACTTGAATGGCAACCGAAATTCGCCAGCGTTATTCAACTTGGCTTGGCACAACAGTTTTTTTTGGGATGGTGGAGTAAACCACATCGAAGTTCAACCCATAAGTCCTATCCAGAACCCTGTTGAAATGGACGAAACCTTGGCCAATGTTGTTCAAAAACTTCAAAGCAGCTCAACCTACAGGACACTGTTTCGAGATGCCTACGGCAGCGATTCCATTACTTCCCAAATGATGCTGAAGGCAATGTCGCAATTCATGGCACTTTTGATTTCAGCAGATTCCAAATACGATAAATACATTCGTGGCGAATCAGGTGGCACACTTACTGCTCAGGAATTAAGCGGATTGAATCTATTCCGACAAAAATGCGGATCATGTCATGTTGAGCCATTATTTACAGACCTGACTTTTAGAAATAATGGTTTGGATTCTGTTTTTGTTGATGACCCTGGTAGGGCCTTGATCACACAATCTCCTGCGGACTCAGGGAAATTCAAGGTTCCTTCACTTAGAAACATTGAATTGTCGTTCCCTTATATGCATGATGGCTCCATCAATACATTGGATAAGGTTTTAAACCATTATTCTACAGGAGTTAAAAATTCAACAACTTTGGATCCGATACTAAATGGTGGTATCCAGCTTACTACACAAGAAAAGGCAGACATCATCAGCTTTCTTCGAACTCTAACGGATCATAAATTCGTAACCAACAAGGAGTTTGCTGATCCTAATTGACAGTTTTGGTTGAATTTGGTTACTTTAGTGATTCAATCCATACTTGTTGAGAACCATAAGATATTTCTGGCTTGTAATTCTTAGTTCTGTTATAGCCAGTGTTGCTTTTGCATTGGACATCAAAGGGTTATTCCTAACCGTTAGTCCTATACCAGCTTTGGTGGGATCCTATGTCGTTTTTAACAAAACCCAAGACAATGGTTATGAAAGTGGCTACGGTTTATCCTTG
>JBEAXM010000004.1:0-7095 GCA_041159805.1 Bacteroidota bacterium | reverse complement strand
TTCCTAAGTGAAGTCATGGCACCAGCCATCACGGCTTCCTGGCCAATGTACAAATGACAAAACCCTTTGATTTTTTGCATGCCATAAAGCTGACCTGATCGCTCTTCAAATCGGCGCATCAAATACATCTGCTCATACCAAAATAAATAGGTCTCCTTATCGAATTTCGTCTTGGCCATATGCACTGATTATTTAATCACAAAAATAGCAAAAAGCCCACAAGGAGCTGTTTGAATACTGAAAAACAGCGCATTAACACAGAAATACTGAAATTTCAGTCCCTTTTGAGGTGATCCGCATTGAACATCAAGGGCAACAAGGTCCTGGCATCGGGAACAATAATCACCCTACCCTGTCCAGCGGTAAGAATCATCCTGATTCCTGACTGGTATCTATGTTCATATTCTGCAAGCACTTGCCGACAATCTCCGCAAGGACTGACCGAAAGCAGTTCATCCGAATCATTGAAGCACGCTGTGATGGCAATGGATTTGATTTTCACATCAGGGAAATGCGATGCAGCAGCAAACAAGGCAACTCGCTCGGCACATAGTCCGGATGGATAAGCAGCATTCTCCTGATTACTTCCCTGCACCACTTCACCGTTTTCCAAAAGCACAGCTGCACCTACATGGAACTTTGAATACGGTGCGTATGCGGTGTCGGTGGAGGCGACTGCCGCTTCCAAAAGCTCCCGGTCATCGGTTTCAAGCTCCGACGACGACTCGTACAGGTCGTATTTGATTTCGCTTGATATGCTTTTCATCCTATGTGTTTATCATTTCGATATCAAGGCAACGGCATATGCAGTCAAGCCTTCTTCCCTACCAATAAAGCCAAGCCTCTCATTTGTTGTTGCTTTTATCGATATGTCGGTGGGATCTATTCCCATGACGCCTGCCAAGGTGTTGCGCATCTTCTCCACATGAGGATTCACCCTTGGTCGTTCAAGCACCAATGTGGAATCAATGTTACCGATTGTGTATCCTTTTTCCTGAATCAAAGCAACAACTTTGGCTAATAGGATTTTGCTATCGATGGATTTGAAAGCGGCATCCGTATCCGGGAAATGAAAGCCAATATCCCGCATACCTGCAGCACCTAACAATGCATCGCAAATGGCGTGAATCAGAACATCAGCATCCGAATGACCATCAGGGCCGAAATGATGGGGTATTTCAACACCACCCAGAATACATGCACGGCCCTCCTTGAAGCGGTGCACGTCGAAACCAAAACCGACCCGGACCTTCATGTATCAGTACTACTCTTCCGACTCTTTTGCAGAGCGGTTGAAATCGAAAGTGAGCGAAAACCTCAATGTGTTTTCCAAAGGATTCCGCTGGTCAGTTGGAATCAGATAGGCAAAATCCAATCCGAAAACATTGTACTTCAATCCAGCACCCAAGGTGAAATACTTCCTATTGCCTTTGTTCTCGTGTTCGTAAAAATAACCTGCACGGAAAGCAAACTGGCGGTCGTACCAATATTCTATGCCAGCAGCGATATTAACCTCCTGCAGCTCCTCTTTACCTCCGTTTGGCGCATCACCAAACGACTGGAAGATGCCTTGCGCAACACTCACATCAGGACTGTTGCCGTATAATATCTGTTGTTCGCCGTTGCTGATGGAGTCGGAGTAGATGGGAGGTGTTGGAACCAGAAGCTTGTTGAAATCCATTACCACTGCTAGCTCGTTGAATTCATTCAGCTTGAAGTTCAACGCTGGACCGAGACGCAGATTGATGGGGATGAAATCCTTTCGTCCTGTTTCGGTATATGAGATCTTGCTTCCAATGTTAGAAATATTCATGCCAATGCTCAGGTCGGCATCCTTCTTGCCGATTTCAATTTCCTTCTTGTAAAAAGCACTGATATCGGCTGCTACTGATTGCCCTGCCTTTGTTTGATTCCCTTCAACTAAGAAACCGCCTGTTAGGTTGGAGTTGATGTAGCGCAAAGCGATACCACCGGAAATGTTTTCACTGAGCTTACGGGCATAAGCAACATCAAAAGCGAATTCAGCTGGATCGTATTGTCCAATCTCATTGCCGGTCCCGTCGGTGAATGTAATGTTACCTAATGAGAAGTAACGGAGCGAAGCACCGATGGCCTGATCGCCCTTCAGCTGCTTGGCGAAGGATACATAGGCAAGGTTGATGTCGGGCACAAGCTTCCGAAGCCAAGGAGTATACGAAACACCAAAAGCCATTTTCTGCTCAACAAAAGCGAGCTTGGCCGGGTTCCAATGTATGGAGTTCACATCAGCAGCACTGGCTGCTCCGGCATCTCCCATACCACCCGCACGAGCGTCAGGGGATATGATGAGGAATGGAACTGCAGTGGTGATGGTGTTCAATTGCCCTAAAAGCTCATCACGGTTGTACTGAGCTTGAACATTTTCAAACAAAGAAACAACCACGAGAAGCGGAAAAATGATTAATTTAGAAAACCTTGACATATGATAAACGGATAAGACGCAAATATAACTTAATAATCTGACAACAATCTATTTCAATAAAACGAGCTTCTCGTACTTGTCGGCAACGGCTCCGCTCTCATCCCTGATTTTCAAACGATACACGTAAACGCCTCGGCCAATAGGATCACCGAAGTCATCCCTACCATCCCATGTGACCCCATCGTAACGATAGCCATCACAACCCACCGTTTGATTTATGGTTTTGATCAACTTCCCAGATACGGTGAAGACCTGCACCTGCACATCCAGGTTTCCGCAAGGTCTGTTGTGTTCGAAAAAGAATGAGGTCTTGGTGGTGAATGGATTCGGATAATTCAACACGCGCTCGAGTGCCAGCTCCGCCGATTCAGCGACAACGAATTCGGTAACGGCTTCCGATGAATTGTTGTGTATGTCCCACACTTTGAATTTAAGGGAATGCTTGCCTTCTTTGAGTCCGTTCAAAGGAAACACAACCCTGCCCTTGGTATAGTCATCCAAGTCGGACTCATAATAATCATTGAGAGTGAAAATCTGATTCGGATCGTCATCCAACGTGGCAGTGATATCATGTCCGATTCCATTGCCTACGGTATTCACTCCGTTGGAGTCGACTACAATTGCAAGGATTTTAGGATTCGGATCGGTCAGGCCTCCGAAAACGAATTTTTCATCATTCAGATATAGTTTTACTTCGGGGCCCTGGTTGTCGGTGGTGGCACCAGAGTATGAACCACCAACAAGCAGACTGTCATAATACCCTGCAGCGTCATCGGTTCCGTTATGTGCATAGTAACTGATCCGGCCGCGACCGATATTGTAGGCAATGTCGCGAGGAACTACAAAGGTGAAGGAGAACGAACCATTATTCACGCTCGCTTTGCCTCGGTATATGGCGTTCTTACGCAAAGAAAAGTTGATTACGGGACTTGATGGGTCGTTGCCCAATGTGGAGATAACCTCCTCCTTGTCGAACACGGTTGGATAAACAATCCCGTTGAATCCCTGCAACAGCTGTCCGTTTTGACGAACCTGACCTGAGATGGTGACCTTCCTGAGTGCAGACAAAGTGTCGCCATTGGGCACGGGAGTGTTTCCATCGATAGCGGTGGTTATCACTTCGTATTTTGGGACGGAGAGCATCAAGGCGGGATCGCCCAACAAGGAGAAGTTTCTCGGGTTGATGCCGCCCCCCAAAACGCTGTTGTCATTTTTCACGGTTACATAAACATCCCCTAAACGTTGCAACTGCCCGTTCACTTCATTGAACAGGTTGCTCATCATGACCGAATTCAAGACACCATTTTGAGCGGCATATACCAGACGAGTGGTTGTCATCAGGGCCACTCCTCCGGCTTCGCTTTCAATGAGCACCAGCTCACCTGTTGAGGTACGACCCGGATCATCGTAACGACTGAATTCGCAGGTGGCGGTAATGAACAATGGCAACTTACGGTTGTTCTTCCACGAACGAACCATAGTGTTATCAAGGATCCTTTCTGCGGTCCATCCTGTTTCTCCACCATGGCCGGTGTAATTGATCACCAACGCACCTTTGTCCATTCGTTTGTTGATCGCATCGTTGACTGTTGGGTAACGTTGCCCTCCGGGTGTAGATACCTGGTTGTACGCGTCAATGAAGATCTTATCGATGTTGAAGCCAGGCTGACTGTTACGGATATAGTTGGCCAACCCGTTGGATTGGTTCAAATGCAATCCTGAGTCCTCATCATCGGCAATGAAACAGATCACATTGCGCCAATCGCCCAAACTGGTCGTATTGTTCCGGAGCAGGTGCTTGCCACATCAGGCACAGTTCCCGGTGTGGCATAGTCGATCGTCTTGTTTACTACCAAACGGGCTTCTTCAATGCTTTTGACAGGAAACCTTCCAATGCCGACATCCAACAGGTCTGTGACATTGTCATCCCAATCGCCTTCATTCAAGTCGAGGAAACCGAAGAAGTCATCGGAAACATAAGAACGAATCAGCGAAATCGAGTTCAACGACTGGTAGGTTGGAAGGAAATTGGTATTGGACTCGGATGTCCCTTTGTTATCATAAGAGCCGTCACCGAAAAGCAACAGGTATTTCGGCATGTCTTGGGGTGTGGAGGCCCTGTTGTAAAACATGCGAATGAAATCCCTGATACCTACCAGGTCGGGTGCACCGGAAGAAAACTCGTTGTACACTTCCTGTGGCGACACAACCGAAACCCGTAAACTGTTTTGGTCGCGGTGAAACTGTGCAAGCCTTTCCGCTTCCGAGGCAAAATTGGGATGTGTGAGTATGATCATATCCACCGCCGATAGACCGTGCAGGTTTTGGTTGGCAACCCGACCATTGTAATTTGGAGTCAAGAAAGAGCCGCCGGTGAATGCCATGAACTCCAAAAGGGAGTCGGTTTGAACTACAAAGGACGAGCCCGTCATCTGCTGTTGTTGTACAGAAGTGGGATCGGTAACATCCCAAATACGCATCGATCCGGTAGTGCCTGAAAAGTTGAATTGTGATATTTTACCAAGCCCCGCTGATGCGATACTCCTGAAACCCATTTGTGTGCCGGACATGATCAGCTGGCGACGGGCGTTTACAATCAGGTTGTTCAAATAACCGACCGAAGTGGATGTGGAAGGGAAATAGGTCAAGGTCAGGTTTACATCCGGACCGGTTGGAGTAATCGTTGTGGAGGAAATGTTTTCATCAGCGAAATCGGAAGTGTAAGACGTCCCAACAGCAGGTACGTTCTGCTGAAGCACCACCTGGCCGTTGTAGGTCATTCGGTAGAAACTTGGCGAAAAGGATCTGGCGATGAGATTTGACTTTACATGAACAGGTGTGGTGACATCGATATTTGGAAACGAAAATCCGAACGTCTGCGTAAGGTCCGCATCAAATTGCTCGCCATACCATTGGCGACCCGACTTGATGAAGTTGTATCGCTCCACTTCATGGAATTGGCGATCATCGAATGTGCTTACTGAGGTGTTGGGTGTTTGAGAAGATGATTGGCGCTGCTGTATGCGCTTAGGTGGTGCCGATACATTAAGTTCCGGGGTAAGGAAATAATAAGTGAAATCGGATAGCAAATGAAGCTTGTGCACGAACCTTCCTGAAGTGGGATCAAACTCCCAAACGGTCGGCGCTTGACCATAGAAAAGGATGTGGTCGCTACCATCAAACCTTCCAGGTACACCCCCGTCTATCACTTCAATTGCATTTTCAGTCAAGTCATCATGTCGAAATTCAGCATTGGAGTAAGGAAGCATGCCTCCTCCGTTTCCAAACAGTCGCACCTTGGAAGGATCGGTTTGGGAAGGATTCAAACCCATCTGGGATAATTGCTCAACACCGATGCGGTAAACGCCTGTTTGATTGAGCGATAATTTTATCCAGGTCCCTGAAGCAAGCACGCTCGTGTTAACGTTTGCGGGATTTGGAACCGCCGACCTTCTTTCACCAATAACAGTGATCCTGATGTCGAATGAAACCAATCGCTCCACCAAACCGGATTCAGTTGTCCGAAAAGGCAGCACCGATAATACCAGTTGCTCTTGCTTTCGCTCATAGGCAAGTTGCCAATCCAGTTTTGGAGTCGGACCAATTTTACTCTTTACGAGGGATGGATCAACCAATGGCTCATAAATCAAACGCTCCAATTGAACGTCTATGTTACTACCAATAAACGGACTTGGTATCCTCTTGGTGAAGTATGGAAGCGAGTTAGGGGTGCCGTCATAAATCGCCCCATCAAAATTGAAAAGTTTAGTGGTTGACCCCGGCTCCGTTTCAGAAACCAATTCGGTGTTCCAATTCAATCTTTCGGAAAGCACACGTGAATCTCCTTGGGAATGAGCTTTGTAAGAAAAAAGCCCAATCCAAAAAACACATAAAAGCCTGAATTTTAGAGCCATAAATGATTACGGGTAAGAGTTACAAATGTAGTCATACACTACATCAGCGACTATAACACATGAGTGGAACTTTTATTTTGTTTGGTTATTAATTTTTTATTCACATACTTTTGTAATGTAGATATCAACAATAAATAAAGTTAAAAAGTTGTTATTCAATTAATAATATTTGTTGGTAGCCGAATAATTCCATTCATTGTAACCTATTTAACGAGTGCCGTATAAATCAAGCAAAACCTCAAACAAAATGCGTTTAATAACCTTGCTTTCGGCTCTCTGCATCTTGGGACTATCCATTTACACGGAAAAGGCTCAGGCACAAGACCCTCAGTTCAGTCAATTCTATGCAGCACCCCTTTATTTGAACCCGGCTTTTGCTGGATCTGCAAGGTGCCCAAGGATCGGAATCAATTATCGAAACCAATGGCCGGCCTTGAATAAAACGTACATCACATCGGCCGTTTCATACGATCAACACGTTGATAATCTGTCGGGTGGGCTTGGTTTGATCATCATGAACGACAAGGCAGGAGATGGAACCATCAATACCACCTCCATCAGCGGAATGTATTCCTATCAGCTGAATGTCAGCAGAGACTTTTCTATCCGAATGGGAATGCAGGCCACTTTGATGCAGAAAAAATTGGATTGGGACAAACTCTATTTCGGCGACCAGATAGATCCTCGATATGGATTTGTGTACAACACACAGGAAAACCG
>JBEAXM010000295.1:0-3511 GCA_041159805.1 Bacteroidota bacterium | reverse complement strand
CGGTTCGGTTTTTTCAGGAAACTTCGGGAGGCGGAACTCAATCCCAAAGGTTATCACGGCAAAGGCGATGCCTGCAAACCCTATGGTGAGTCCTGTGCCCAAGTTACCCAAGGTTGAAAGCATCCATGTGTTGATGGCATAGCCGAATGCGCCTGCTGTGAAAAGCATGCTTCCATTGGAGTAAAACACATATCCCAGTAAGGACGCAGTGAACACAAAACCGAAGAAGGTGTATCGAAGCGTTTTCCCGAACGGCAGCAGATCCATTTTGAAAAGGATCCTGAATCCTCCCAAAAAAGCAATGAATGGAAGAGCGAAAGCCGCAATGCCGAACCATCTTTGGATGAAATAGTGAGACGCGATGGCTCCGAATTTTCCCATCCAGTTTTCCACTCGCACATTGCTGCTTGTAAGAAGCTCGAACAGCGGACCGCTTACTTTGTCGTGGTCAATCCGCCATGTGAAGAAGAATGAAAAAAAGGAGATCAGCATGAACACCGAAATGAGCATGAGGAACATCCCACTGAATTTATGAAACTGCCGGTCACCTAGGAAAGATGATACGCGGGTTACAATGTTCGGAGCGTTATGGATCTTTGTCCTGGATTTTTTCTCCTGCTCTTTTACCTTCTCTTTTTCCTTGTCTTTTTCCTTCTTGGCAGCTCGGGGTTTATCCTCCGCCTCCTGCTGTGGTTTTGTTTCCGTGACCTCCAACACTACTTCTTCTCGTATGCGGTTTACTTTACCAGCCATCTTGTTTTGTTTAAAACCCTAAATTTATCCAAATGAACCGAACAGCCAAACCGGATCGGTCTGAGGGTATCAACACCTTCATGTGAATAAAAGAAACGAGTCTCGAGTGTGGATATTGCCCTTAACGGAGCGTGGATAGTCTGATGATCAGGTCGGTTAATCTGGCCGAGTATCCCGCCTCATTGTCGTACCAACCTACAACCTTGACCATATTGCCGATTACGGAGGTGAGGCCTGCATCGAAAATGCAGGAATGTGGGTTGCCAACGATGTCGATGGATACCACAGGGTCTTCCGTGTATTCAAGTATACCTTTCAAGGGGCCCGCAGCGGCTTGCCTGAATAGCTGATTGACATCCTCGACTGCCATGGTTTTTCGAACCACGCAGGTGATGTCGGTTAAAGAACCATCGGGTACAGGCACACGGATTCCCGCTCCTCCGACCTTGCCTTTCAGATGCGGAAACACCTCGGTGATTGCTTTTGCGGCGCCTGTGGTGGTTGGTATGATGGATACGGCTGCGGCGCGTGCCCTCCTCAGGTCCTTGTGAGGGGAGTCGTGCAGGTTTTGATCGCCGGTGTAGGCATGCACTGTGGTCACATATGCGCTTTCCACTCCAAGGTGCTCCTCAAGGATTTTGATCATCGGAGCTGCATTGTTGGTGGTGCAAGAGGCGTTTGAAATGATCACATCATCGCTCTGTAAAAGATGGTCGTTCACACCTAGAACAACCGTTTTCATCGGGTCTTTGGCGGGTGCTGAAAGTATAACCCTTTTGGCACCTGCTGCCAGATGCATCGAGCAGCTTTGCGTGTCGGTGAACCGCCCCGTACATTCCAAAACAACATCCACATCCAATCCAAGCCAAGGCAGTTTGGTTGGGTCTTTCTCGGCTGTTATGGGTGTTTCTTTTCCGTTGACCGTGATGGAGTTCTCGGATGCAGTGATTTCGAATGGGAATCGGCCGTGAATGGAATCGTACTTGAGCAAATGGGCCAGCGTTTTGCTATCCGTCAGGTCGTTTATTCCGACTACCTCAATTCCGGGGTGCTGAATCAGTTTTTTAAAAGTAACCCTGCCGATTCTTCCGAAGCCATTGATGGCAACCTTGGTTTTTCTAGACATTTTTCAAGCGATATGCCTCTCGGCGTGATAGGATGATCGGACCAACGGGCCACTTTCCACATACCGGAATCCCATTTCGATTCCCTTTTCCTTCAATTCAGCAAACATATCCGGATGGATGTATTCGGCTACAGGCAGATGTTCCCGCGTAGGTTGCAGGTACTGACCAAGGGTCAAAATGGAAACCCCGGATTTTCGTAAATCTTGCATTGATTCCAGTATCTCCTCTTTGGATTCTCCGAGTCCGAGCATGATCCCTGACTTAGCATTCACTCCGGCATCCGAAATGCGTTTCAAAACCTCCAGACTGCGGTCGTATTTCGCTTGAATGCGTACCTGCTTGGTCAATCGACGAACGGTTTCCAGGTTATGGGATATGACTTCTGGCTTCTCATCAATCACCAATTGCAGGTTGTTCCAATCCCCTTGGAAATCGGGAATCAAGGTTTCCATGGTCGTTCCTGGGGATTTACGGCGTATGGCACGAATGGTTTCCACCCAAATGGAGGCACCCCCGTCTTTTAAGTCATCCCGGTCCACGGAAGTGATTACACAATGCTTCACCTGCATCAGGAATACTGATTCTGCAACCCGCTCGGGCTCCTTGTTATCCACTGCCGAAGGCCTTCCTGTGGCAACTGCGCAAAATCCGCAGGAGCGTGTGCACACGTTTCCCAATATCATGAAAGTGGCGGTGCCTGCACCCCAGCACTCGCCCATGTTCGGACAGTTACCGCTTTCGCAGATGGTGTGAAGCTTGTAGCCGTCAACCAAGCCGCGCACTTTACGGTATTCCTCTCCAACCGGAAGCTTTACGCGTAGCCATGATGGCTTGCGGGGTGATGCCTCATTTTTGGTTGTTTCTATTGTGTTTTCTGACATACTCTTAGCATTTACCAACGCTTGCCAAACAGCCAATTCACATAAAAATTCAGGTAATAAGGGCTGTTTTCGGCAAAAGCCATGATGGGAATTTTGGAACCATAAACATCCAGGCAAACACCTGCTTCCAGGCATCGGATGGACTCGGTGTAAGCTCCATACTCGAACGACAACCCAAGCTTTGCATACCCTCCCGGATAGGGCTTGATACCATCAAATCCGCTCGTAAACGGGGCTCTGCCGTATATGTTATCGATATAGTGCCTGTCGGGGTCGTATTTTTCCTCTATCAGTTCATATTCGCCCTCGAAGGCAGTAGGGTACAGGATGTATAGGTAGACAGGCTTGGCCAATGCAAGGGAAACCCCACCCGAATAAAGCAGCCGCACCTCAACGCCTTCACGTTCCGCCTTCGAAAACAATACTTGTTGTCGACCCGTACCACCTCGGATAACCGTAATGGAATTCATTTTGCCATAAAAAAAGGATTTGGCATTGTCGAAGTAAGGATTGACGGATCGGATCTCCTTAGGATGACGGATATTGACCAACTCACCTTCGAAAATCCGCTTCTTATAACCCGTAATGTTTTTACCTCTCCGGTAGTCGATGCCCCAGCCCGCAGTATGTAGTTGCACCCCAAAACCCCACTCATGTTTCATCAAAGGGGGCTTCTCCTCCTGGTATTCGTTGGGATTGATCTGGGCAATGGTCGATAGGCACCCGAAGAGTGTAAAAAGCATGACGATT
>JBEAXM010000285.1:0-9302 GCA_041159805.1 Bacteroidota bacterium | reverse complement strand
GCTGGGTGATGTTGGGTCTTTCAATAGTCAATCAATTCTACTTCTACTCGATCAGTGGCGACGCGTCCATGGTACAAAACGTGCTTGCGGCGATTCCTTCCAACCTGAACCAAGACTTTCTGGTTTCAAGCGGTCTGGCTGTGATCGCAATTGCAGCGCTGAGCAACAACCTGGGGAGTTCAAAAAATGTCATCATTGAAAACCTGCGTGAATCGGAGCAGGTGCTCGAAGAGAAAAACAAGGAATTGAAAAAGCTCTCATTGGTAGCGAGTAAAACCGACAACGCAGTGATCATTGCCGACAACCACTTCCGAATCACCTATGTCAACGAGGCATTCACTCAACAAACCGGTTTCACATTCGAGGAAGCCATAGGCATGCTACCTGAGGATTTCCTTTACGGCGATATAACCAACAAGGATGAAGTGCAAACCATGCGCTACAGGATGCGCAACAAATCCAATTGCACATGCGAATTGGAACAAATTCGCAAAGACGGTAGCAAATACTGGACCCAGTTGGCTGTTTCAACCATTTTGGATGACGAAGGCGAAGTAACTGCTTATGTCACCTTACAACAGGATATCAATGAACGCAAAAGTGCTGAACTGAAAATCCGTAACTACCTGCACGAACTGGAAATCACCAACAAGGAGCTCGATGAGTTTGCGTATGTGGTTTCACATGACTTGAAAGCGCCACTCCATGCCATTTCCAACCTTACTGAATGGATCGAGGAGGACATGGAAGGCAGGTTTTCAGAAGACACTAAAACGAATTTCAATATCATCAAGAGCCGGGTCACCCGTATGGAAGACCTGATCAATGGTCTGCTGGAGTTCGCAAGAGCCAACCATGACACCGGCGAAAGAACCACAGTCGATTTGAATGAATACATATATGAAGTGATCGACTTCTGTTCGCCGCCACCGAATTGCTCCATTGGAATACATGGCAAGTTACCCGTGCTATATGGCGATAAAATCAAATTCCAGCAGGTGTTCGCAAACCTGATCGGAAACGCCATCAAATACAACGACAAAAGCGAAATCAACATCTCCATTTCAGCAACCGAGCAGAAAGACACCTGGACCATAAGCATCCGTGACAACGGACCGGGCATCGACCCACGATTCCATGAGAAGATATTTGTCATATTCCAAACCCTGAACCCTCGCGATACAGTTGAAAGCACCGGTGTAGGATTGGCCATTGTGAAAAAGATTGTGGAGGAGGAAGGTGGAAATATCTGGGTCGAATCAATGCCTGGAACCGGATCCGACTTCCGATTCACCTGGTTGAAGGAGAACAAAAAGGAACAAGAACAATTATTCAACGACGCAGCTGTAAATTAAAATGATCAAGACTGAAAACAACATGCCTGAGTTCATGACGGCTCCTGTAACCAACCGAAACGACATCCTGCAGCGTCAACGATACACCTTGTTCATGGCAGTATCTCTGGTAGGTGCCGCAGCTACTGGAATGTTGGCAATGAAAACAACGTTCGATAGCGAGTTGGCCACCTTGGCATATACATCGACTGCACTGACTCTTCTGATTAACCTCATTGGATTGCAGTTTCACCGGCAAACCAAAACCGCCTATGCCATTTCCATCATATCACTGATCATGCTGGTACACGGATTGTCGTACCATAACGGCGGAATTCGTACACCAAACATGTACTATTTAGGTGCCATTGTGCTGTATGCATACGTAGTATTGGAAGCAGCAGGGGGAAAAATCGCCATTGCCATGTCGTTGGCGAACATCGGGGTGTTTTACTACCTGACCGATATCGCGCCTGAACTTGGATTGGTCTCATGGAATCTGGCAGAGCCATCCAAAGACACCTACTACCTTACAACAGCGGTGACCAGTATGGTGATCATGACCCTACTCACCTATTACCTATCACGTTCCAAAAATGCGGTAATCCGGAAAATAGAATCTTCACGCAGACTGCTAACCAGGAAAAACGAAGAGCTCAAGGAGCTTTCCATGGTTGCAAGTGGAACCAACAACTCGGTTATCATCACAGATGACAAAGGACACATTGAGTGGGTCAACGACGGATTCACACGATTAACCGGATATGTATTGTCTGAGGTGATCGGTAAAACCAATGGCGATCTGTTCCTACGTACGGATAATGTCAGTGAAGCGGCCCTGACCATCAACCGACTCGACTTCACAACTAAGAATTTCCATGCGGAGACCGTAAAGTACCGCAAGGATGGTAAGCCGGTTTGGGTTCAGGAGCATATCACTCGCATACAGGACGAAGATGTCACCAGGTATATCTTTATCGAGAACGATATCACCGAAAGGAAAATCGCTGAAAAGAAAATATCAAACTCTCTGGTAAACCTTGAAAAAACCAACAAGGAGCTGGACAAGTTCGCCTACGTGGTATCCCACGACTTGAAAGCACCACTTCGTGCCATCGGCAATCTAACAGGATGGATCGAGGAGGATGCCGGCCACATGCTACCCGATGATGTCAGGAAAAACTTCAACCTTATCAAGGAAAGAGTAGTAAGAATGGAATCATTGATCAATGGCATACTCGATTACTCCAAGGTGGCAAAGAAAAACAGCCAAGTGGAGGAGCAAGACTTAAAACTGATTATTGAAGAGGTGATCAACATGGTGAACGATGGTTCGTGCGAGGTAACCATTCTCGATAAATTACCCAACATCCATGCCGACCGCACCAAGATCCAGCAGGTGTTCATGAACATCATAGGAAACGCGATCAAATTCAACGACAAAAAAGACAAAAAGGTAACCATCGGTTACAAGGATCAAGGCGATTGCCACAGGTTCAGCATTACCGATAACGGCCCGGGCATCGATCCACGGTTTCATGAAAAGATTTTCCAGATCTTTCAAACCATCAACTCACGCGATGAATTCGAGAGCACAGGTGTTGGCCTGGCAATCGTTAAAAAAATCATTGAGGAACAGACAGCCCGCGTGTGGGTGGAATCAAACCCCGGTTTCGGCACTACCTTCCATTTCACCTGGCCAAAGGATGAGGAAGTGTTTGTAAGGACCCAGTTTTCAGAAATTCATAATTAAGACCCCAGTCAACCATAACCATACAACCAAACATGGAACAAGACAAGAAGAAAATCAGCCAACAACTGGCAAATTTCCTGCTCATCAGAAAGTACATCAGCAGACCTGAGCGGAATGAATATGAAAACGATGACCGCGCATTAACCAAGCGCGAACGCGAATTGATATCCAAACTCGATGAGCAAACACATCGCTTGCATCGGCTACAGTCTGAAAAGGGGAATTGACACTAACTGAAGAACCTGGCATTTTCAGAAGCCATTTTCTTCAACAGCAGCGATGTTCGGTATCGATCATCCTGATAATCGCCATGTAGCTTATTGATGGTATCGCACACCTTGTTGATGCCGATCTCATCAGCCCATTTCAATAGTCCTTTCGGATAATTGACACCTTTGGTCATGGCAGTTTCAATGTCATCGCGACTTGCAATTCCAAGATACAAAGCATCAGCGGCCTCATTGATGAGCATGCAAAGTATCCGGTTGAAGATGTATTGCAACCTCAAGTCATCTGCTGTGGATTCAGCCTTTGCCGCTCCTTCGGAATAGTCATAATAACCCCTACCCGATTTCCTTCCGAACAATCCCGCTTCAAAAAGCCGTTGCTGGGTGATTGAAGGTCTGTAGCGAGGATCATGAAACATCTGTTTCCACACGGTTTCGGTTACGCTGAAGTTGACATCATTGCCAATTAAATCCATTAGCTCAAATGGACCCATACGAAATCCACCAATGCTGCGCATGGCATGATCGATGTCGGCGAAAGAGGCGACGCCCTCCTCATAAATCTTAATGGCTTCGCCGTAAAATGGACGGGCAATACGATTTACAATGAATCCCGGAGTGTCTTTAGCCATCACAGTGACCTTGCCCCATGAGTCGATAAGTGATTTCGCGCTGCCAGGAACCGATTCATCTGTTGTAAATGCAGGAATGATCTCCACCAAAGGCATGATGGAGGCCGGATTGAAAAAATGTATTCCGATTACACGACCACGATGCTTACACGCAGCGGCAATGGATATTACGGAAAGGGATGATGTGTTGGTAGCCAAGATGCAATGAGGATCAACGACCGATTCCAAATCGGCAAAAAGCTTTTTTTTGACCTCCAGCAATTCAACAGCGGCTTCAATCACCAAACTACAGCCGGCGAGGGAATTCAAATCAGCAGCATGGATGATGTTGGACCGTACTGCTTCGGCTTTTGCCTGATCAAGCTTGCCCTTTTCAACAAGTTTTTTGAAATCATTGTCCAGGTTAGTGGCTGAACGTTTCAGGGAGTTGTCGAAGGGGTCGAAAACCACCACCTTATGTCCAGCCAATGCGGCCACCTGCGCGATTCCCGTGCCCATGGCACCTGCACCTGCGACTCCGATTTTCATTAGTTGTTGCATATCATTCTCCTTTGAAAACAGGTTTACGTTTTTCCAAAAACGCCGTCACACCTTCATTATAATCGTAAGTGAGTCCGGACAACACTTGCAATTCCTCCTCCATGGCAAGCTGCTGTTCCAGATCATTTGTCATGGAACGGTTCAATGCCCGTTTTGTATATCCTAATCCCATGGTTGGCATTGCCGCCAGCTTGGTTGCGCAATCGATGGATTCGCTCATCAGCTTATCATCATCGCAACATTTGTAAATCATACCCATTTGTACGGCATCAGAGGCCGAAACCTTATCGCCCAGCATCATCAGGGCTGTGGCACGCTGCATGCCCACCAATCGAGGAAGGAAAAACGTACCTCCACTGTCTGGGATCAGTCCGATTTTGGAGAATGCCTGTATGAAGGAAGAAGAGGCAGCGGCAAATACGATATCACATGCCAAGGCGATGTTTGCGCCAGCGCCAGCAGCAACTCCATTCACTCCGCACACAACGGGCTTTTCAATTTCGCGGATGAGTGATATGATGGGATTGTAATGCTCGGATACGATGGTCCGTAAGCCAGGCCCATCGGTTGCAATGGCCTCCGCCAAATCCTGTCCGGCGCAAAAGGCCCGACCGGCTCCTGTAAGGTGAATTGCCCTGACGTTGGAATCATCTTGACATTGGCGCAAGACATCCTGTAACTGGAGTGCCATTTCACGATTGAAGCTGTTCAATACATCAGGCCGATTCAATTCAATGCAACCAACACTGTTTTCTATTTTGAAATTTATGGACATGAATTGGAATTGTTTGGGGCTATAAATTTAGCAATTCGATTGGTATGCGGAGGAAGGTTACTGGTTACTGGTTACTGGTTACCGGTTACCGGTTACCTAAAATAATGCTAATGGCACTTAAACTCTTCAAACGGCTGCTGACAAGCATCACAATAATGTAAAGCCTTGCAAGCGGTTGAGCCGAATGCACTGGTCAGATGTGTTTGGTTGGAGCCGCAAAAAGGACAAACAGTAGGTTTGCGTTTGCCACTGAGCAGAGATTTCAAATGCTCTTCAGTCGACATAGAGGGGGGAGCAATCCCATATTCACGAAGCTTACGCTTTCCTTCTTCGGTCATCCAATCGGTTGTCCATGCAGGAGCAATGACCGTTCGCACTTTGAAGTTAGTAATGCCTTTACTATTCAAAACCTGATTGATGTCTTCTTCAATGACCCGCATGGCAGGACAACCGGTGAAAGTAGGTGTGATGGTGATTTCCAAAAGCCCATCCTTCTCCTCAACGCTCCGTAGTATTCCAAGGTCGGCAATGGTGAGAACGGGAACCTCAGGATCCGTCACCTCCTCCAGGATTTTCGTGATTTCAGCAATGGATCTGGTGGTCGACATGGTTACATCGTTACCACTTGGCACCAGGATATGCGCGAGGCAGGAACTGCATCTCGGCAAGGATGTAGCCCAGATGCTCGGTGTGGTTGCCCTTGCGACTACCAACACGGGTGAAATTGTTAACTGATGGGATTTGAATCGTGGCTTCAGCGAAAAGCGCCTTTACATCCTGCTCCCAGGAAGCACGGATTTTCGTCATATCAGCTGCTATACCAACACTCAATAGATCGGCATCCACCTCATCAGCATCGAACAAATCGTCTACAAAGTACCAAAGTTTGTTAACCGCATCCTGCAAGCGCTGATGACTTTCCTCTGTACCATCACCCAAGCGCAGCATCCAATCAGCGCTATGGCGCAAATGATAAGCCACTTCCTTGATTGACTTCTGCGCAAAAGCGCGTATGGATTCGTCGCTGCTTGATGTCAGCGATGAATATAAATGAAACAGGTAAACGCTCATCAGGTACTGCCGCGCCATGGTGCAAGCAAAATCACCGTTTGGCTGTTCAGTGATCAACAGGTTTCTGAATTGCCTTGCATCACGCAAGTAAGCCAGATCATCCTCACTCCTACCCTTGCCTTCAATCTGGCCGGCATATGAATAAATGATACGCGATTGGCCGATGTAATCAAGAGCAATGTTTGAGATGGCGATATCCTCCTCCAGAATCGGACCATGCCCACACCATTCCGAAAGGCGTTGACCTAAAATCAGGGAGGTGTCGCCAAGGCGGACACAGTATTCAAACAAAGCGGTATTGCGATCCATCACGAAATCATCTTGACACCCTCGGGCGTCTTGTAAAAATTAGGGTTGCGGTAAACCTTGTCATTAGCAGGATCGAAGAACGGTCCCATGTCCTCGGGTGTGGACGCGGTGATGCATTCAGAGGGAACAACCCAAATGTTCACGGCTTCTTTCCTACGGCTGTATACATCACGCGCATTGGTGAGTGCCATTTCTGCATCGGGAGCACGAACGCTTCCAGCATGCTCGTGTGGGTCACCTGACTTCTTTTGGGTGAATACCTCCCAGAGCTTCCATTGAGTGTTGTTATCGGCTGACATGTTGTGTTGTGTGTGTAATGATTGTATCAGGCGGCAGTGACCATGGATTTCTTACGCGCATATTCACGTGCTGCTTCACGCACCCAGCGGCCTTCTTCGTCAGCTTTGCGACGCGCATTCATGCGTTCATGGTTGCAGGGTCCGTTTCCGGAGATGACGGCGTTGAACTCATCCCAATTTATTTTTCCAAAGTCATAGTGACGCGCTTGCTCATTCCATTTCAAATCTGCGTCGGGAATACGCAATCCAATAGCTTCGGCCTGCGGAACTGTACGATCAATGAAGCGTTGACGTAGATGGTCATTGGAATAAAGTTTAACCTTCCACCTCATGAGCTCATCGCTGTTAGGCGAATTGGTGTCGGATGGACCAAACATCATCAATGCGGGCCACCACCAGCGGTTCATAGCATCCTGGGCCATTTCCTGTTGTTCCTTGGTGCCACGCATCAGGTATGCCAGCAGTTGGTAACCTTGTTTGTTGTGGAAGTTCTCTTCCTTGCAAATGCGCAACATGGCGCGTGAATAGGGGCCATAGGAACATTTGGCCAATGCTGTTTGATTGATGATAGCTGCTCCGTCAACCAACCAGCCAATGGCTCCGATGTCGGCCCATGTAAGAGTCGGATAGTTGAAAATGGAGGAATACTTGGCCTTGCCGGTGTGCAGCTGGTTGATCATTTCTGCACGGTCAATACCCAAAGTCTCGGTGGCGCTGTAGATATACAGCCCATGTCCTGCTTCGTCCTGCACCTTGGCCAACAAAATGGCCTTTCGTGCCAAACTTGGGGCCCGGGTAATCCAATTGCCCTCTGGAAGCATACCAACAATTTCAGAATGAGCATGTTGCGACATCATTCTAATGAGTTGCCTGCGATACCTTTCGGGCATCCAGTCTTTGGGTTCAATAACCTCTCCAGAGTCGATACGACGCTGGAATTCAGCTTCTCTTTGATCTTCAGTTATCATAATAGTAAGCGTGTTATGTGGTTCAAATTTACCAATTCGCAGCCAACAAAATCTGATCGTTATCAGTCGTGGCCAATAAAAAACAAACAGGAAAACCATAAGGTTTTCCTGCGACTAACTGATAGTTGAATTGGATTTCAGAACGTGAAGAACTTCACGCCGGAGCCAATGGACTGCTTACCCGAGACTCGGAAATTGGCCACCTTGTTTCCTCTAAGCATCTGACAATAAAGCGACGAGCCAGGGCCAACCACCACATCCCCGTCCCCTACGATCTCGGAGGTTCCCATTTTAAGGGTTCCGTTACAGGATAATGTGCCCTGGTCAAATGATTTAACAATACCCACTTTGCCGGATACTATGTTCAAAGAACCACCATCCTCAATAAAAAGGTTGTTCAAGACAACCTCCTGATTCAGGTCCACGCAGATGTCGTGTGGTATGAAGGACGTTACATGGCTACCGTTTGGAATCTCGCTGGGGCGAACCCATTGGCCGTTATCATTAACCTCCCATGTCGCCAAGTCAGACCAATTACCATTACGTATCGCCCTGTAATCAAGTGGTTTATCGTATGAGTATTGGTTCAAGTATCGAACATGGAAGAAGACAGCCATCAAAATGGTGGCCATGAAAAAAATGGAGGCGGAGGCAATGAGTTCCATAGATTTTGGTCGGTTTAAAGCTTTCTACGGAAGTTGGAATAGTTGGTTACGTATGAACATATATAACGCCAACTTGACCTTTTTTATATCTTTGCAGCCCCGAATCCAAGGCGAGGTAGCTCAGGTGGTTAGAGCGTAGGATTCATAACCCTAAGGTCGGGGGTTCGATTCCCCCCCTCGCTACAATAGGCCCCTTAAACATGAGGGGCTTGTTCTTTTTGGAATATGTAGTTTACATACTTTTCTCCGAACGGCACAACAAGACCTATGTTGGATTCACAAGCGATTTGATCAATAGGTTCCGGTCTCATGATTCCTTGGCAAAAAAGGGGTATACCACAAGGTTCCGCCCTTGGAAGGTGGTGCATGTGGAGTTCTTCAATTCTAAAACAGACGCTCTGAAGAGAGAAGTATACCTCAAGTCTGGTGCGGGCAGGAATTGGATTGCAAATCTGTTAATCGATTTGAAAGCGAAATGAGCGTAGGATTCATATCCGCCGCGGCGGACGGGGGTTCGATTCCCTCCGCCAATGGCGAGACACGCCCCTCCCTACAATTTGAAACTGAAAAGAGCGTAGGATTCATATCCGCCGCGGCGGACGGGGGTTCGATTCCCTCCGCCAATAGCGAGACACGCCCCTCGCTACAATAGGCCCCTTAAACATGAGGGGCTTGTTCTTTTTGGAATATGTAGTTTACATACTTTTCTCCGAACGGCACAACAAGACC
>JBEAXM010000190.1:0-3447 GCA_041159805.1 Bacteroidota bacterium | reverse complement strand
AGCATGATGCCGTAATGCCTCCATGCATACCGGGAGATAAGGCGTTGTATAATCCATCATCCGAACGGTAAATGTAATTGGCCGGGAATCGTCCCTCGTTCGGGAAATGGGCGTTGAAGGCGTTGAGTAATGTTTGTTCCTCTTCGGTGTTCTCTTGGTGATAGAAATTCAATAAGCCATCCAAACCCAAGCCATAGCGCGAACACACAAACGAATCAGGAGGGATGTCGGCCTGCAAAGAGCCGGAGGTGCCAATACGCACCAGGCGAAGCGATTTTTTCTCTTCTTTGATCAGCCTTGTCTTCAAATCCACATTCACCAAGGCATCCAGCTCGTTGTACACAATGTCGATGTTGTCGGTGCCAATGCCCGTAGAAAGCACCGATATGCGTTTGCCCTTGAAGGTACCCGTATGGGTTACAAACTCTCGTTTCTGCTTACGCACCTCGATGGAGTCGAAAAAGGCGCTCACCTTCGCTACACGGTCGGGGTCGCCTACGTTGATAACCGTGTCGGCCAACTCCTCGGGGTGGAGGTCGAGGTGATATACGCTGCCATCGGAGTTCAATATCAGTTCTGATTCGGGAATGGGTTTCATGATCGCTTTTTGTAACTTTGCGAAGTTAATTTTTACCCTGATAATGAGCAAGAAAACCTACCAAATCATCATTCCCGTCGACTTCGGCGACCAGTCCCTCATCGCCGTAAGGCAATCTTTTAACATGGCCAAGCTAACTTCCTCGGAGCTGACTCTTTTGCATGTAATCGACAACGATATCCTCAATCTCTTTCAAAGCAAATTATTCTCTAAAAACGACCTCAAAGAACAGCACTTGTCTGAGGTAAAGCAACAGCTGGAGGAGCTGGCCAATCAAATCCGTCAGGAATCAGGCGTGAAGGTGAATACCCGCATCATGGAAGGTAAAATCTATGACGCCATCGTGGAAGTGTCGGCCGAGGACGATGCCGGCCTCATCATCATGGGCACCATGGGTGCCGTAGGTATTAAAAAGCGGATCCTGGGCTCCAACGCCAGCCGGGTGGTGCGCGAGGCGGTTTGTCCCGTCATCACCATCAAGGGTAAAGAGCACCGTTTTGGAATTAAACATATTCTTTTACCTTTGGATTTAACCAAGGAGACCAAGGAGAAGGTCAATCGGGCCATCAACATCGCCCGCATGTTCGGCTCCGTGATCCATATCGTTACCATAGTAGAGAGCAGCGACGAGTTCATCACCAACAAGCTCTCCCGACAGATGGAACAGGTTTCGGATCATATTGCGGAAGCGGGCATTGAGTGTACCAGTGAGCTGTTGGATGGTGGCGATGTGGTGGATGAGATCCTGAAGGTGGCCGATAGAACACAGTCGGACCTCATCATGATCATGACGCAGCAGGAAGTGGGCTTCACCGATCTCTTCATCTCCTCGGCCGCACAAGAGATCATAAACCGGTCGGAGGTGCCGGTGCTTTCCATCAGGCCCATGCCCAGGAAAGACACTACCACCTTCACCATCCAATAAAAAACAAAGGCCATGACAAAACCTGATCCAGAACTCATCAAAAGAATCCTTATTCCGTTCGATTTTTCAGAAACGGCTGAGTTGAGCATGGAACAAGGGCTGTTCCTCGCCAAGATTGTCAACGCGGAAATCACCCTTTTGCACATTGTGGAAAATGTTTCTTTCACTTCTGCAATCAGTCAAGCACTGGGTGGTGTTGAGAAAAAAATAGAGTCCGTCAGTCAAGACCGATTGCAGGCCTACGCCAATGAGGTTCAGGCCAAACACGGTTTGCCGGTCACCATCCGTACGGAGGTGGGTCGGGTTTATCGTAAGATCATTGAGGTTGCTAAGGATATGAAGTCCGACTTGGTAATCATGGGTACGCATGGCTCTGCTGGATACCAGAAGTTTTCGCTTGGGACCAATACCTCACGTGTGGTCCAGGAGTGTCCTTGCCCTGTGTTGTCGGTCCAGTCGCATGCCAAGGAAATGGGGTTCAAGAAAATCCTGTTGCCTATTGATGAGTCGAACGAATCGCGCCAGAAGGTTCCATTTGCAGTAGGATTGGCGCAGTTTTACAACGCGCAAATCATATTGCTGGGTATCATCAATTTTTCGGGTGATGATTTGATTCGTCGCTTCAAAATCAAAATCGAGCAGGTTGAGGATTACGTGGTCAACCATGGGCTGGATTATGAAACGGTTTACCGCGAGGGCAATGATTTGGCGGGCATCACCTTAAAGTCTGCCGAGGAATTGGATGCCGACCTGTTGGTGATCATGACTGAACAGGAACCATCCATAACGGGCTACTTATTGGGTACATATGCTACGCGGGTGGTGAACAACTCCAGGATTCCGGTCATCAGCATTCATCCTGCCGAGGTGGACCCCGACAAGATCACCGTTCGCTTTTAAGGACGTTTTCCAAACACTTCCATTATCAGTGCTGATCCGGTTGCGGCAGGGTCCTTGCGGATCTTCGTCTCCTCCTGCGAAATCAGTTTGAAAAGGCCTTCAATGGCTTTGGTGGTAACGTATTCTTCCATATTTGGGTTGACCCTTTTTACCATGGGAATGCGATTGTACGTTTTGGCAAGCGGCTTCCAATAACTGTATACTTGTGCCGACTCCAATGATGATTTTACGATGGGGGCAAAGGCCAACTTGAGTTCTTCGGTGGTTTTGCTTTGAAGGAATTTGGTTGCCGCTATGCTATCGCCTCTCAAAATGTTCACACCATCGCTGATGCTCATGGTTTTGATGGCATTGAGGAATATGGGGGCTGCTTTCTTGGATGCGTCTTCGGCGGCTCGGTTCAGCGACCTCACAAAATCTTCGGTCTGTTTCTCCATTCCCATTTTCACCAAGGTCTTTTGCATCTCTTGCGCTTCGCTTGGAAAAGGTATCCTGATGATGCTATTGCCATAAAACCCATCCAAGGCAGATGCTTTCGTGGATGAGGTGTTGGTGCCTTTGCTCAAGGCCTCTTTTAGCCCATCAACAATCTTGTCGTTTGACAGCCCTTGACCCAGACTTTGGTTCAGGGTGTTAAGTGTGTTGGTGATGTTGATTTGGCCATGCGATGGGATGGAAAACAAGAGGATGGCGCCAATGGCTAAAAAGTAAACTAGTGGTTTCATGGTTTGAAGTGTTTGGAATACAAATCTATCGGTTAACAAGGATATGGCTATTGCAATTCTTTTGCCAAAAGTTCTGTTTGGTTGCTTAAAGTTGCCGCATCTTTGCAACATGGTAGCAGAAATCATCACCATTGGAGACGAATTGCTGATCGGTCAAGTGATTGATTCCAACAGCGCTTGGATGGCTCAGCGGCTCAATGAGGCCGGTGTTCGTGTGAAATGGAAAAGTACGGTGGGCGACGATCCAGAGCTGATGAAGCAAGTGATTGGTACCGCCATGAATCGGTCCGATTTGGTGT
>JBEAXM010000185.1:0-6136 GCA_041159805.1 Bacteroidota bacterium | reverse complement strand
CCTTCACATAATACAAATGGTTGTGCCTTTCAATCTCAGCACTTAAAATTCGAATACGCTCAGAAACCTCTTTGCTGTTCATTTCAAAAAATGAAATCAGTGGCCATCAATATTTCCATTGGAGACAGATTTACCTCCAGATGAGATTTTCTTGAAAATGGAAATGGCTTCATCAGCCGGGGCGGTGTTATGGTTTTCGGAGTTGTTTTTTGATGAATTCTCACTTTTGATGGTTTCGACCATATCAATTAGAACTTCGGCACAATGGGATGAAAACTCCCTTGCATAACGGATAACACCAGATATCATTGAAACGGTCGCCGAGATCCTGAATAATCGTTTCACTTCAGTTTGTTCACTTGAGAGCGCAAGGTTCAACTTCGAGATTCGTTTACGCTGACTGAAAGTCATGACGCCAAAGATGATGACCAAACTTATGAGCACTACAATCCAAATAGTATTGTCAGATTCTTCAGCGACCGGACCACTGCCTTGTGAGGCCAAATCCGATGAATCTGAAACCACCGTGTCGGAAGGAATAACCATATCTTCCTGAACAGGTTCTTTGTCTTTTACAACTGGCTGAGGCTCAGGGGTAGGATTCGGTGTTGTATTGGTTCCTGCAGAGTCTCTCAGTGCAACCATATACTTCTCATGATAAGCCTCCTCTAATTCCAGATATTTGAAATAAGCATTGCAACCGCTTTTGTAATGGTCGTGAGTCGCCAGTCTATCCGCCATCACCAGATAAGCTTCCCGGAATATCCCCAACGTCCTGACATCTTTTGGAGCCGATTCAGCCAGATTCTCTATGCGTGTCCTTACCGTGTAAATGTCATCAGCGGATTTGGATTCTCGCATGAGTTGAATCTGCTTGGAAACCTTGGTAGCCAGATCAACATCTGACTGCGCATTAGTATTCCATATTGGAATAATCGCAAAGGCGATAGCTAGAACGATATGTGTGAATGTCTGCTTCATGCCTTCAAAGGAAGTCGAATGATAAAGTCAGTGCTACTTTGGAAATCATTCTCAAGTATGAGGTCGCCTTTGTATTTGTTGACGATGATGTCGTAGCTTTCGTGAAGTCCTAGTCCGATATGACGGCTCCCTTCCCTATCAGTAAAAAAAGGTTCGAAGATATCCTTTCGGATGTTGTCTGGGATTCCAGTACCATTATCCTTGACTCGTACCTGAATGTACCTGGGTAATTTGCGCGATGTTATGGTTACAGAAGGTTGGTAACCTTTACCGGATCCCGACTTTTTTCTCCAAACCGAATCGAATGCGTTTTCAAGAATATTGAAAAGCACAAAACGGATTTCATCAGCATTCAGTTCAGTATCGGGTAGGATTTTTTCAAGGTCCCTTCTCATCTCACAGCTGAAATCAGGATAATGGTCCCTCATACTGTAATATGCTTGAACACTGACCTCCTCGATCAGTCGGTTTACATTTGTTTTCTTCAAATTTCCTGCACTGGATTTTGGCAAATCAGAAACCATTCTTTTCAGGATCTGAGTACCGGAAATTATTTCCTTGGCTGACTTGATAAAGGGATGGTTCTTATCGTTTACAATATGACTGAAGAGCTTCGAATCCTGGGAGGTCAGAGGCATGATTTGATCGATGTCCTGCACCAAGTCCGCAGCGCTCTTTTCGAGCTGAGGCTGAAGAGCTATTTTCTCGTTCAGTTTTCTGACATGTACGCGGGCCTGCTCAGATAGCTTTTGGACAAGGGAAATCTTTCGGAAGTCGTAAAGGACTAATCCGGCACCAGATGCAGCCAAAAGGCCTACCAATACCAGCCAAATGGTGCTGCCAGAGTCGGTGCTGCTTGAGGAAGATTCAGTTGGCGCCGGTTCGGGATCTTCTGCAACCTCTTCCTCATCTGATTTCTGTGGTTCTTCAACAGTTTTTGGTGGCTCAACAACTGTTTTGTTGGATTGGGAAATCACATTTCTAAGACTGTCCCTTTCGCGTTTGTGCTGTTCAGCTATTGACTCCCCATTTTTTCGAAGTATGGAAAGTGCGTCCTTGTTTTTATTATCAATCATTAAAAACTTGACACGTTCCAACCAAGTACCATTTGGGTTGGCCTTAACCGAATCCAACGCAGTTGGGTTGGCTACGGCTTTATTCGTTGATTTAGGAGCAGATGATGAATCACCTTGTGCAACCACAGAATAGTGAGAGGTTGATAACACAACCCCCAACAGAAAGCTGAAAATATGCCTGATGGTGAGACGCAAGGTGCTTTATGATTCTGGTTGCTACAAATATACTTAAAATGAGCTATAAGAGCCCCCATCAAATTGATATACAACTAGAAGTATAGTGCTACATGGAACCCTACTCCAGGTTGCTTGTTCTTATAATGCGCTCATTTCCACTGATATCCTTGAAAAGATGGACTTTGGCAAAGCCAGCCCCCTTGAAAATATCCAAAACTTGCTGTCCAAAAGCTCGATTTATCTCAACATAACAACGGCCACCAGGAGCCAAATTTCGTTTTGCTATTTCAGCGATTTTCCGATAGAACAATAACGGGTCATTATCCATTACGAAAAGGGCAATTTCAGGTTCGTGATCCCTGACTCCCCGATCAACTTTTTCAAAATCCATGATTGGAATGTACGGTGGATTTGATACCAGCAAATCCAATTCCGCAGGAATGTCCGAAAGTGGTGACAACAATACATCAACACGCTGAAAAGAAACATTTGCACCGAGTTCGGTCGCGTTTTTTGTAGCAGTAGCCAGCGCCTGCTCTGAAATATCCAAACCGAAGACTGAAGCACCTGGATATTCTATGGCAAGCGAAGTGGCAATACATCCCGAACCTGTACATAAATCCAGGATTTTGGAAGGGCTGGATTTTGTATCTGAAATGGCCAACCTGACCATTTCCTCTGTTTCAGGTCTTGGAATCAACACCGAGGCGTCAACCTGAAAAAACCTGTCCATGAAAAGCTCTATTCCGGTTACATATTGAACTGGCTCACCGGCTTTAAGTCTAGATAGGTCCGAATTGATTTTTTGCGGATGGATTAATGATTCCGAACCCGATTTACCACTCAAATAGGTCATATCGTCAACGTATCTTTTAGCTACTGCAGATGCTTCCGCAGCATCCATGGTTTCGACCAATTCGCTTTTCAAGAATGCAATGAGCTGGGCAGTTGTCATCGATGTAAAGTTAATTAGAGTATTTTTGAATCATGGATACGGTCGCGAATCATGACCTTTTTATGAGGAGATGTCACACGTTGGCAATGCTCGGATCGGGACATGTGGCTCCCAATCCTTTGGTGGGATGCGTGATAGTTAAAAACGGAGCAATCATCGGTGAAGGTTACCATCGCAAATATGGTGGTCCTCATGCTGAAGTTGATGCTATGATGTCTGTTAAAGATCACTCACAGCTTGAAGGAGCCACCCTGTATGTCAACTTGGAGCCTTGCAATCACCATGGTAAAACCCCTCCATGCGCTGAGTCGATAATTGACGCTGGCATATCCGAAGTGATTATTGGAAATGTGGATCCAAACCCAATTGTATCGGGATCTGGCATAGCATTTTTGAAAAGCAAAGGGTTGAATGTTTTCACTGGTGTCCTTGAGCAGGATGGTTTATTCTTGAACAGACGGTTTTTCACATTCCATACGAAAAAGCGACCGTATGTGATTCTGAAGTGGGCAAAATCCCAAGACGGCTACATTGCTCCTGATGCTTCTTTCAGGAAAAATACCACTGGGCCTTATTGGATTTCAAATGAAAAGTCACGTTTATTGGTTCAAAAATGGAGGGGCGAGGAACAAGCAATCATGGTTGGAAGGGGCACCATTGAAGCGGATGACCCATCATTGACGTGCAGGTACCCAAACGGTGAAAACCCTATCCGTATCATTATCGACCCTCAATTATCCCTTGGAAAGCGGTACAAGGTGTTTTCAGAAAGCGGTAAAGTAATTGTACTGAATCTGAAAATGTCTGCGCACGATGGTAATTGTCATTACTTGAAATTTGAAAATCGTAATGCGCAATCCATATTAAAGGCCTTATATCTGGAGGGAATCCAATCTGTTTTGGTGGAAGGTGGTACCAATACGTTATCATTTTTCCTAAAGGAAAATCTATGGGATGAATGCCGTGTGTTCACAGGACAATCAATCTTTAATTCGGGAATAAAATCCCCTGTTTTGCGTTTTAAAGCGTCAGATACTTTAGCCATTGATGGCGATGTATTGGGCCTGTATCTAAACAAATCTGCCAATTGAATATGCTTTTTGACTTGTTAATGAGCATCATATCTTCAGCTATGCTGTTTGTAATACTGAAGAAGTTTTCAAGTTGGGGAGTAGTTACCGTACATGGCATATTATTCAATTATTTTACCGCTGCGGGGTTATCCCTCCTCCTTTCCGACCTGGATTGGACAATTGCCCGTAGTCATATTTTAATTGCATGGCCGTACACTATCGGGATTGGACTTTTATTCATTTTGGTTTTCGTATTGACAGGAATCACTGCGCAGAAAAACGGCATGGCCACTGCCTCAATTGCATCCAAAATGTCAATGGTGATCCCAATTTCAATTGGAATTGTTTTTTATAAGGACTCAATGGATATCCAGAAAGGAATTGGCTTGGCAATGGCCCTTCCAGCGGTTTTATTGACCGTTGATCAGTCTGGATCCAAGACTCAAGGACGATTTGACTTGCGATTTTGGTTGTTGCCAATCTTGCTCTTCCTTGGTGCCGGACTGGTGGATTCGGCCATTAAATTCGCACAACATATCCTCATGGGAGATGGAAATGATTATTTGATCATAGCGATGATCTTTGCCTCTGCAGGATGTTTTGGTTTGATAAAGCTGACCTATGACTCCTTTGCTGGTAAGGAGCCACTCAAATGGGTTAGTTTCCTCGGAGGATTGCTGCTGGGTTCGGTTAACTTCTGTTCGCTTTATTTTCTGGTCAGATGCCTGGACTCGCCGGGAGCGGAAAGCAGCTTTGTGTTTGCAATTGTAAATGTTGGAGTTGTTTTGTTATCATTTTTCATTGGCTGGATGGTATTTAATGAAAAACCGAACACGCGAAAAATTATCGGATTGGTCCTTGCATTGATATCAATCGTTGTGCTTGCTGTTTGATTCAAGATGCTTTTCATAACTGAATACAAAACAATATCAGGGCCTGCTGAGGGAGAGTTTAAAGACAAAGGCAGTGTTTTCATGGCATTGGCCTACCCTATCAAGTCTGAAACCGAATTTAAAAAGAACTTGGATGCAATAAAAAAAACGCATCCCAAGGCCAACCATCATTGCTATGCTTTTGCCCTAGGACCCGGACACCAGGCGCATCGGTTTTCCGATGATCGAGAACCAGCTGGGACAGCTGGAAGACCGATCATGTCGGTAATAAAATCAAATGATTTGACCGACATTATGATTGTGGTGGTTCGATATTTCGGTGGGACATTATTGGGTGTTCAGGGTCTGATAAAGGCTTATCGTTCATCAAGTGAAATGGCTATTTCCAAAGCTGATATCATTGTAAAGCAAATTACTGAAAGGTTTGAAATCAACTTCCCGTATGATCGCTCTGGGGATATCGAATACCTAATCAGGAAATATGAGGTTGAGGTAATTAGCCGAGATTTGACTGACAAATGCAGGTTTATTGTTGATATTCCCAAGCAGCATGTCTTTTCATTTGTTGAAACCATACGCAACAACCACCCATTTGTGATCGATTGTGGTATTTCGGCTTGCTAGTTTTCAACTTCTCACCCCTGTGTATGCATCCAAAAAAATCTTCGGAGGAGCACATGGCTTGTTGGTTTTCCGGTCAAAAAAGACCAAAGTCGTTTCACCTTGATTAATCAGCTCACCCGACTCGTTTCTGGTTTCATATTTGAAAAATATTTTCGCACCGACCACTTCCGGCACAATAACTTTTATCGTTAACGATTGGTCATAAAAGGCGGGTTTCAAATAATTGATATTGAATTGGGAGACAGGAAGGGCAATGCCTTTGTCCTCCAATTCCTTGTAGCTGATACCGATACTTCTTAGCCATTCTACACGGGCAACCTCAAAATATGTTACATAATTGCCATGATAAACATAACC
>JBEAXM010000215.1:0-5783 GCA_041159805.1 Bacteroidota bacterium | reverse complement strand
TACCGAATTCGAACAATCGAAGGTCGCTTCGCTGACGATTCTGGTTGTACACCGCTGCATCCAGCATCGGCAATAGCAAATCGTGACGCATCACATCCAACTCGTTGCTCAATGGGTTGCGGATTCTTGCCAACCTTGACTGCAACTCATCCGCGTAAGCGGTAGAACGGAACAAAGAGTTCGACATGATCTCATGGAAACCGTTAGCCGATAAGTGATGTGCAATGGATTTGCGTCGGTTCTCCAAAGGAGCATCACCACCTGATTGCAAAGATATTTGCATCGTTTCCGGCAATGGAATGCGATCGTAACCAAATATGCGGAGCAACTCCTCGCATACATCCGCCTCACGCGTAACATCCACACGATACGGCGGCACTTCAATGTCCCAGCCAGCGACATGCTCCTTTACAACGCGAATATCCAGGCATCCCAATATACCCATTACCACGCCCGGTTCCATATCGATACCCGTGATGCGCTTGATGGTGGAGGCACGCAACGTGAATGTTTTCCATGCAACTGGCTGCGGGTAGTGATCCGTGATATTGGAAGTGACTTGCCCGCCTGCAATATCCGCAATCAACAAAGCCGCACGTTTCAATGCATACACTACAATCTCGGGGTCGGAACCGCGTTCAAAGCGGAAGGATGCGTCGGTTTTCAATCCATGATGCTTGGAGGATTTACGAACCGATACCGGCGAGAAGCAGGCGCTCTCCAAAAACACATCCGTGGTTGATTCGCTTACTCCGGAGTTCAATCCTCCGAAGATACCGGCCATGCACATTCCGCCATTCACATCGCAAATCATCAACTCACTCCCATTGAGTTTTCTTTCCACCCCATCAAGTGTGGTGAACATGGTACCGGCAGGCAACTTTTTCACCACTACCTTTCCTCCACCAATACGCGCGGCATCAAAGGCATGCAAAGGCTGTCCGGTTTCATGCAACACGAAGTTGGTGATGTCAACGATGTTGTTGATGGGATGAAGTCCAATCGACTTCAAACGGTTTTGTAACCATTCGGGCGACGGACCTACTTTAATTCCTGATATGTGAACGCCTGCATAGCGGATGCAATCAGCGTCTTCGACTACTACCTCAACAACTGGTTTTTGGTTGGGTGCAACAAAGCCGGAAACATCGGGTTGGATCAGCTCCACTTTGCGCTCGCCATTGGTATTGATCACTGCTCGAAGGTCACGTGCAACACCGAAATGAGACGCGGCATCTGAACGGTTAGGTGTCAGTCCAATCGAAAGCACCAGGTCCTGCTCAACCGAAAAATGATTGGTGACCGGTTCTCCTGGCTGAGCACTATCGTGCAGCACCAGGATACCGCTATGGTCCTCGCCCAATCCGATTTCATCTTGCGCACAAATCATGCCCTCGGAGGCCTCACCGCGTATTTTCGATTTCTTGATTTCAAACGGTTCGCCCTTGGCGGGATGAATAACGGTTCCAGGAACCGCTACAATCACCTTCTGGCCTGCGGCCACATTCGGAGCACCACAAACGATTTGAGAAACTTGTCCACCACCCAAATCCACCTTGCAAACCGTCAACCGATCGGCATTAGGATGAGGTGCCGTTTCCAAAACGTGCCCAACCACCAATCCACGTAGTCCGCCTTTCACTGACTCAAACGGCTCAATGGATTCCACTTCCAATCCACAGCCGGTAAGCAGGGCCGAAATGGCTTCGGGCGACTCTTGGATATCGATGTATTGTTTAAGCCAATTGAGGGAGATGTTCATAGGGAAGTTGGATATGTAAATCGGGTAAGGGTCACAAATTTATGAAATTGTGTGGGATGGAAGAAAAAGCACTATTCAAGAGGATAGCCTCATCCTTTTACCATCGATTTCAAGGTTGAAGTGCAACTTAACTCCCAATGCAGCAAAAACCTTTAAAACCGTTTTAAGTGTCACATTGTTGGTGTTCGATTCCAGCTTTGATATTTGGGCCTTTTGCACACCTACCATAACCCCCAACTGCTCTTGCGTAAGATTTCGCTTCTGCCTGGCTTTTTTGATCATTTCATCCATCAATTCAACACTTAACCTATGTTCAAACGCATTTCGCTTGGTGGTGCCCTTTTTACCGATAAAACGATCCTTTACTTCAGAGGAAGAATATGTTTTGGGGGAGGTTTTCAACTGCATTTGATTAAATGTTCCCAGATAAACCATGTCAAACCTTGGATTCAAACATATCGATCATTTCTTATGTTTCCCTATATGGAAACATGGTTTTAAAAAAACATATACGAGAAATATGTAATACTGGCCTATCGGACCGTCCCTATCCTATAGCCCAATCGCAGCGAATAGGATTTCAAAATCTGGCGTGATGTTGCCCGGTCCTCCTGAAGCTTCAAAAAGAGACCAAGCTCCAATTGCTTACGAACCGCCCACGACAACCTCATCTCATTGCTCCATTGCTGGTAAGTGAACCGATACCCATTCAGCAAAAGGGAGGAGCGGTTCTCGAGTATTATGGATTTCCAAAGCGATAACCGTGCCGACCAAACCACATTCAATCCTAAGGAATATCGCAAATGGCGCCTAGTGCCCTTCAACCATTCGCGCTCCAATTCATTATTGAAAAAACCTCCCGCTGTAACCCTCTTGGTCAATATGGCCGGAGCTCCGATTTCAGCATACATACCCGTTCGGATGTTCCAACGCAAGCCGCCCGATATCAAAAGCTGCCCCGGGTCCATAAGTCCTCCCCGGCTGTTGGAAAACATAGCACCCCTGATCGGATCGATAACGATATCCCTTTTTCTGAACAACGGACCCTCTATGGATGTGCTCCCTGAAAGGGTGACTTTTTTACCATTTCGTTGACAATTGAATCTTGCAACGAAACGGTCGTTTCGGATCAACCATAATCCACCATGAAAAACAGAAACTCCGAATTCGTCCGATAATTCCAACTGCTGAATACCGCAATCCCCTTTGCGTTTCCATTCATATTTGCAACTCATGTCAATTCCCCTGAAGTAAGTGGCAGCATCATCTGATTGCACAGATACGGATGACAAAAGGTTTTTCACTACGGATTTATTGGATGAGTCAGACGGATGAAACACCCACATTACAATCCACATCACACAACTGAACATGAAACTAACGCCTAGGGCAGACGACTCCCATCAATCACACTGGACCATATCCATATTCACCAGATAAACGGCGATACGAACCTGGTGATTCGATTGCGCTGCGCTAATCCATTCCTTTACCCTCTGCCGATAAACCGCTTTGCCCGCCCATGTTGCCCATGTGATGAACAAATGGTAGTCGGCATCTTGGATTGGTATGCGCTGAGAAAAACAGGGGGCATTTGACATCAGCTTCGTGAACGTTTCCATATCCTCCAACGCGGCATGCTCAACAACACTCGCTTGAGTTAAATTGGAGAGGAAGATTCCCAAGGGGCCCGAACAAGCGGGATTTTTACTGTTTCGGAAATCGACGGCCTTACCACTTGAGTCGAATAAAAACGGTTCAGGAACCGCAATATCGGAGTCGGAACTGAGCAACAGGAAACACAATTGGGCCTTAGCGGTCAACTCCTTGTTTTTGAATTCAACGATGGATTCCATTGATGTTGGCGAAGGACTTCTTACTCCATAAATCACTTGGGTCACCTGCGCGCATGACGATAGCATACAACAGGCAAACACCAATGAAATCGATCGGTAAAAACCCATTGCTCTGAAAAGAGTCAGCGCTCCATAGGAGCGCCAACCCTTTGATGAATCAACGGAATGGAACCACAAATCGTATGATGCCATTGGATTCTGTAATTGGATACCTGCCCTGCGTTAAGGAAACGGTCCGGTCAATGCCAAGCTCCGACGATAGATCCGACGGAAGCTGTGAGTCATCCTCCATCAAAAATGTACCTGAGTTGAAATACCGCTCGTATGCCATAGGCGTAAGCCCTTTGTTGCGATCGATTTCAATGACCAAGCCATTGGAAAAATCATCTACGGAAACACTGGCCGTCGCATTGTTGAACCGACCCTCAGATACCATAGCATGGAAATTGCAAATGCCAAACCCTTCGCAATCACGCTTACGCGCGATGGTGAAGCAAATGGTGACCTTCGGCTTTAAAACTTCAGATTCAGTGTTAGTCAACAACACCGGTTGATGGCCAAAAGCGAACAGGCAGGAAGACTCGATGATGAATAATGAAACGAATAATGAGATTTTTTTGAAAAGATTCATGTTTGTTTTGTTTAAAAAAGTTCGTGATAATTGAAAAAACGAATTCGTAATTGTTTTTAAAATTTAAGGGTTCCTGTTTTTCTAAAAATGACCTCCTTTCTTGATTAGGATAGGTTGTAGGTTTTAAAAGCGACAACCAACCATGGGTTCGACATAAAAAGCACCGCTGCAAACATAGGATGTTGAAGGTTTAATGCCCTCAAATTAAACGTTTAATTTTCAAGGGCATATAAATTAACGTGTTAGAGAATTCAAACCAATATATTTCTACCTTTAGCCATTGCCAACCATCAACTATGCTTACCAACCCTAAAACCCTGGTGAAATTCAATCAAGAGGGAAAAACCGCCTTCTTCACCACCTTGAAATCCAGGATAGATCAGCATTTCAAGGAGAATAACCTCTCCAAGAACGCCAATGCAACCATGGTTATCAAAACCATTGTGATGCTCGGCTTGTACCTTGGTCCCTTCGCTTACGTAATTTATTTCCAACCATCGTGGCCGCTTGCCATGCTGTTATTCACCATCATGGGACTTGGTTTGGCCGGTGTCGGGATGTGCATCATGCACGATGCCAATCACGGCTCCTACTCCTCCAACAAAAAAATCAATACGTTGCTTGGGCACACCCTGAATCTGGCCGGCGGCTCTGTATGCAACTGGAAGATACAGCACAACATCCTACATCACACCTATACCAATATCGCCCATATGCACGACGACATCGCCGACAAGGGGGTGTTACGTTTGAACCCCCATACGCCAGCACGTGGGTTCCTCCGTTTCCAGTATCTGTATGCATGCGCATTTTATGCCATACTCACGTTATACTGGGTTGTTGCCAAGGATTTCGTTCAATACAGGAAATATGGAAGGCAAGGCCTATACAAAGGATCTGCCACTGCCAGGGCTTGGTTCTTGGTTCGTATCCTATTCGACAAGGCCGCTTATCTCGCTTTGTTCATCGCACTTCCAATATGGATGGGGGTTCCTGTCGGGTTGTTGGTTGTCGGATTTTTGCTGATGCACTTCACTTCAGGACTGATCCTAACCCTCATCTTCCAAATGGCGCACACCGTGGAGGGCACCAAGCATCCACTACCTGATGAACATGGAACCATCGAAAACGCTTGGGCGATTCACCAAATGGAAACCACCACCAACTTTTCGATGAACAATCCGTTTCTCACCTTTTACCTTGGCGGTCTGAACTACCAGGTGGAGCATCATTTGTTTCCAAATATCTGCCACGTTCACTACCCTGCCCTCTCGCCTATTGTAAGGCAAACAGCTGCGGAGTTCGGCATCCCATATTTGGAAAAGCGCACCTTCATGGACGGTTTACGCTCCCACTTCAACCTGTTGCGCAATCTCGGACGACTTCCAAAAGCGTCTGAAGCAATCGGATGATTTAAAAAAATCAGCTCACCTTGCTCCAGTCTTCACGGCCACGGAGCCGCTCCTCCAGCACACGCCTGGCTGCAAGGTTGGCCGGATCATCGAGATTGGGATCGTTTTTCAAAAGCGAAATG
>JBEAXM010000109.1:0-4007 GCA_041159805.1 Bacteroidota bacterium | reverse complement strand
CTGAAAACCTCAATGTCGTTCACATAAACGAGGTTCTCGTCGAAGTTTCCACCCCTGACCGAGTATTGCGATGAAAGTTCGTTGTTAGATATGACTCCCGGTAGGGTCTTCAAAACCACTTCGAAGCTTCCAGTGGTATTGGGTATGGAGGTAAGGATTTTGGGATTGATGGTGATGAAGCTTGATACTTCCCTTTTACGGTCCCTGATTTCAATTTCTGGAAGGGGGGTGGTCCCAATCTCCATTGTGACATCAATGATCTTTGTTTCTCCGGGTGTCAATCGCACCATTTTGGTGGATGTGGTAAAGCCGATGGAGGAGTAGCTTATGGTCAGGTCGGCATCTGACGGAACATTCAATGAATATTTTCCATCGCCCGTGGTTGCCATACCGCCTGAACGTCCAACTACCGCAACATTAACCCCCGGCAATGGTCGTCCTCGGTTGTCGCTCACCACTCCCTTCAAAATGGCCTGTTGCTGTGCCAATGCATTGCCACACATCGCTAAAACCAGCAAGTGCAAAAAGGTCAAAATGCGGACGCAATGAGGTTTCATTCAGAGGTGGGTCATTTGTTGTTTTTACTACGGAAATCTCCACGTTGCCATGCCTCAATGAACTTTGCCCATGCCAATGGGTTCAACAGGCTGTAGGTTGGATACTGTCCAGTGCCCGATGTCCTGTTTTGCTGTTCCAACATAAGTGCCTTGTAATTTCCGCTTCCATCCAAAGGCAAAGTAACCATCATGTCTCGCATCTCCTGAAGGGCCATGTTTCTACGCGCCCGATCCAAATCGTCATCAGGAACCCTGAGGTTCAAAAATGCCTGCCTGAATTGTTCCTTGGTAGGCCAAGGGTAAATGACGGCTTCAGGAAGCGTGATGGTATCCACGCTCATGATCTTTATCAGAGAGTAACGATCTGTTTTTAGTGTGTCAGGAATGATATAGCTGCTTTTTTTGTAACCCACTGCAGAGAAATCAATGGTATCACCCATTTGTGCTACAAAAGAAAAAAAGCCATAGTAGTCACTTACGGTTCCCCTAAAGGAGTTACGAATGACAATCCCGGCAAACGGAACGGGCTTCAGACTGTCGCCCGTAACAACCACTCCGGAAAATTGAACCAATCCGTTGGGGCTGTTTTGTGAAAAGGCAATAGGTGATGCAGTAAAAAAGCTGATAGTCAATAGTATGAGTACTCTTTTCACTGCTCTTTTTTTTCAAAATTAACGATTCTATGCCGTAGTCAACGGACAATCAAGCAATATGTTGCCTTTGAAATAACAAACGAGCAAAAGCTTTTGGCGTTGACCTCACAAATGGATAGCTTTGTAATTCCAAAAAAAATCAATCATGCAAAAATCTAAATTGTTCACTTTGTTGCTCTTGGCTATTGCCACTAGCACCTACGGACAAATCACCATATCCACATCTGCGATTCCCGTAGCTGGCGACACCTTCCGGTTCAGCAATGCTCAGATAAATGCAAGCATCGATCCTGTTCCTACAGGTCCAAACCATGTTTGGGACTTTTCATTCCTGACTCCGGTATCGCAGGACATCGACACATTCCGTTCGGTCACATCAACCGGTGCAACCTATGCACTTTATTTTGCTGACTTAGGCTTCAATTCAAACAGGTCCAATCAAGCCAAAAAAGGCAACCTTGGGGTTCCCAATGTTCCCATTGGAGGTGGTGTTACAATTAGTGATGTGGTCGCCTTCTATTACAAATCAAACACACTTTATCAGCAAACGGGACTAGGGGCCACAATCAATGGCATTGGTGTTCCGATTGGTTTCAGCAACAAGGATGTGATATATCGTTTCCCAATGAATTTTGGCGATATGGATACATCCGCATCTGATTACAGTGTGAACATCCCAGGTTTGGGCTATTATGGGCATGACCAGGTCCGGATCACCGAGGTGGATGGATGGGGTACTTTGACCACGCCATTTGGAACATTCAACACGCTTCGCCTGAAGTCGTCGGTAACAGGCAACGATACCCTCTTCCTAGACACACTTGGATTTGGATTTCAGTTTCAATCGCCACCCCGCACCGAATACAAGTGGTTAGGCACATCAAAGTCCATTCCCTTGCTTGAGATCGTAACCTCTAGCGGTCCATTTGGCGGAACCCAGCAAGTAACATCTGTAATTTACCGTGACAGTCTACGATCCTTTACAGGGATTAGCGAGTCTGCAGCATCCATTGGCGACATGAATGTTTTCCCAAATCCTGTTAGCGACTGGGTAACCATATCTTTGGATAGTCAGGTCGACGGTGAGTCAAGCGCGTTCATTGTCTCTCCTGATGGAAGAGTGATAAACATTATATGGAGCGGAAACTTGTATGCCGGATCCAACATCATCAATTGTGATCTTTCTCAAGCCAACCTTGCATCTGGCATTTACCTGCTCGAAATCAGGAGTGGTAACAAAGCAGCCCGCAAGCGGCTGGTTGTTGTTCGTTGATGAGTGTTGATCAGTAACCCAGTATTTTCATCATCGACTTGGAGCTTTGCTCCTTGGCGAAAAGCTTTGTAACGATCTCGCCGTTTTCATCCCGGTCAATCAATACGTGTTTCGGCGCAGGGATGAGGCAATGTTGTATGCCTCCGTATCCTCCAAGCGACTCCTGATATGCTCCTGTGTGAAAGAAGCCAATATAGAGGGGGTCTGATTGCTCACCTTTTGGAAGAAAAACACGGCTTTTTACGCTTTCCATGATGTAATAATCATCACTATCACAGGTCAAACCGCCAAGGTTTACCCGCTGATATTCTTTGTCCCAATGATTCACACTTAACAAAATGAACTTTTGCTTTATGCCCCAAGTATCAGGTAAGGTTGTAATGAATGAGCTATCGATCATGTTCCATGTCTCCTTGTCATTCTGCCTCTTTTCCTCAGTAATGTTGAATAGGATCGCACCGCTTTCGCCAACAGTAAAGGATCCGAATTCAGTGAATAAGTGCGGCTCTTTAACCTTACGTTGCTCGCAAATGGACTTTATTTGGCGAACAATCTCATCCGCCATATACTGATAATCGAAGTTTGAACTTAATGAGGTTCGTATTGGGAATCCACCTCCGATGTCGAGTGAATCGAGTTCAGGACACACTTTCTTTAGATCACAATAGAGGGTTATACAGCGTTCCAGCTCAGCCCAATAGTATGCAGTGTCCCGAATTCCTGTATTGATAAAGAAGTGAAGGAGTTTTACTTCAATATTCGGATTCTTTTTGATTACATTTTTATGATAATCAAGTATTTCTGTATGACGAATGCCTAGCCGGGATGTATAGAAATCAAAATTCGGCTCCTCTTCAGCAGCTATACGCAATCCAATTTTCAATTTGTTCTTTTTGTACAGATCCTCGTAAGCAGCAAGCTCATTCATGTTGTCCAGAATGGGTATCACGTTGGTAAAGCCATCCTGAAACAAATCCTTGATGTTTTGTGTATAGACAGGTCTCTTGTAGCCATTGCACAGGATGAAAACATCCTTGTTGATCTTGCCACGTTGCTCCAGGTTCTGAATAATCGGGATATCAAACGCGGACGAAGTTTCCAAGTGGATATCGTTCTTACATGCCTCATCCAATACAAAGGAAAAATGAGAGCTCTTTGTGCAGTAACAATAAGTATATTTACCTTTGTAGTCGGCCTTGGCCATTGCCACATTGAATAATCGTTTGGCCTTTTGGATTTGCTCACTAATTTTTGGTAAATAGCTGATTTTTAGAGGAGTACCATATTGCTCGATGATATCCATCAACGGTATACCATTAAAATGAAGGCAATTGTCGACCACCTCAAATCCCTCTTGGGGAAAATCGAAAGTTTGTGTAATTAAGTCGATGTAACGGTTTTTCATTCAAGTAAGTGAGTTGGATTGAATAATAAATACAAATGTAAGTAACTTGGTTTCGAAATTCAAACAGAAAAACAACACCCAATCATGATTAAAAATGTGAAATTCATTGAGGTAAAGTC
>JBEAXM010000075.1:0-7593 GCA_041159805.1 Bacteroidota bacterium | reverse complement strand
ATCATATGCACAAAGGGAGGAAATCAATAAAGAAATCATCATCCATGCACCCGGCGGCACAACCTTTGGTAAAATCAATGTGGTGGGCAGCGCCGAAATGGACATAGAGCCAGACCAGGTGGATGTTTATTTTGTGTTGTCGGAGTATATGTCTGACAAGAACACCAAAGTTTCGATGGAAACATTACGTAAGGAGTTTTTGAAGGCTTGCGCTGATGCATCAATACCTAAAGACAGCATTCGGGTGGAGGGCCTGTCGGGCAATGCCTACCAGCATTACATCCACAAGAGGAAGAAAAATGATCCGGGTTTCATGGAGAATGTCACGTTCGTGATACGCTTATCGAACACCAAACAGATCGATGGATTGTCTGCCAAAGTGAATGACAAGGCGGTTATCAATATGTATGTAGGTCGCAGATGGCACTCCAAGATGGAGGACTTCCGTAAGGAGATGCGCATCAAGGCCACCAAGTCAGCACTCGACAAAGCCAAATACATGTCGGAGAGCATAGGCGAGCAGGTGGATGGTGCGTTGTTGATTGAGGACATCGAGTTGGGAACACCATCTCCGATGCTTCGCAGCAACATGGAGATGAGCATGGTTGCCAGCTCGGACCAAGGTGAATCCTCAATGCCATTCCAGAAAATCACCATACGCTCCGACGTGCGCGTTGAGTTCCGTTTGAAAGAAAAGATTGAAAGGAAATGAACGGTTTGTTTCAAGGAAAGGTCGCCCTGGTTTCAGGTGGTCGCAGTGGAATCGGTTTCGCTGTTGCTGAGCGGATGCTTCGTGAAGGAGCCACTGTAATCATCACCAGTCGTAAGGCAGAGTTGCTCGAAGAGTCAGCGCAAAAGCTTGCCCGTCTCGGTACATGCCTGTGGTGTGCCTGCGATATCCGCGAAAGCGCGCAAGTGATTGCTTTGATGGAATTCGTGAAATCGAAAGCGGGTCGGTTGGACATATTGGTGAATAACGCCGGTGGACAATTTCCGGCATTGGCCGAATACCTGAACGACAAGGGTTGGAATGCAGTCATCAACAACAACCTGAACGGAACGTTTTACATGATCCGTGAGGCGGCCAATATGTTTTTCATTCCGCAACAATCAGGAGTGATTGTGAATATCACCGCAAGTGTTTCCAGAGGCACACCCGGTATGATTCATACAGGAGCTGCACGCGCAGGTGTGGAGAATATCACCAAGACGCTTGCCTTGGAGTGGAGTGGATTCAACATCCGCATCAATTGCGTAGCTCCCGGCATCATTGATTCCGACGGGTTGAAAACCTATGGGGAAGAGATCCGCAAGAAGCTGGATGAGGCCGCATCTTCGGTGCCCATGCGCCGGTTGGGAACACCTCAGGAGGTCGCAGCAGCCGTCTGTTTCCTGGCTTCCACGGAGTCATCCTACATCAACGGAGTCACCTTGGCTGTTGATGGAGCCCAGCACCTTGATTTCAAACAAACCGGACTTTCCGATTTGCTCAAATCCTATTTGTAACACAAGTGAAAACGCCGGTTGAATACTTTTATCACTGGGTGGAGTACAAGCCCGATGAACCCTTTTTGCGGCAGCCCAAGGGTGACACATGGAAAGTGTATACCTATAAGCAGGCCTATGATGAGGCACTGCGTATGGTTGCATACATGGAACAATCGGGATTGCAGCGTGGCGACCATGTAGCCATACTATCACGCAATTGCTGCCATTGGATTCTTGCAGATTTGGCCATCATGATGGGTGGATTTGTTTCCGTTCCCTTGTACCCGACCATTCCATCTGAACAGATACACGACATCTTGCAGCATGCTGATGTGAAATGGTTGTTTGCAGGAAAACTCGACAAGTGGGATGTGAGCTGCTTGCCGCAAGGAGCTTCATTGGTCGCTTTCCCTCATTATGATGGCAATGCGGTCATTGCAAACGCATCCTTGTGGGATGAGTGCATTGCTTCCGTCAAGGAACCAGCGTCTCCCATTGTTCCTGCTTTGGATGATCTTTGGACGATACTATACACCTCCGGAACCACTGGAAAGCCGAAAGGTGTGATGCATCCTTACCGATGTCCTGCCACCATTTTTGATTTGGAGTTGCGGCATGGAAGCATGGGCATGTCAACGATAAATGAACATCGTTTTTTCTCGTTCCTTCCCATGAATCATGTGGCGGAGCGCATAGCTGTTGAGATGAACTGCCTGGTCATGGGTGGTTCCATATCCTTTGCGGAGAACATTGATACGTTCATCAAGAACCTCACCTCGGTGCAGCCCACTTTCTTCTTCGCTGTTCCACGTATATGGATGAAGTTCCAGGCCGGCGTTTTGGAAAAGGCAAGTGAATCCAAGCTGCGATTGTTGTTGTCAATACCTTTTCTAGGAGGCATGGTACGAAAAAAAATACGCCGAGCCCTTGGTTTAGGAGAGGCTCAGATCACATTGACCGGTGCCGCCATCACACCACAACCGGTGAAGGAATGGTTCCGTAGGTTGGGAATCGATTTGCGGGAGGTGTATGGAATGACCGAGGCATGTGGGCCTGTTTCCTTGACCCCTCAAGGGGGATGGAGCAACGGCGATGTGGGCCAAGCGCTTCCCGGCACCGATATCAGGGTGGATGAAGGAAGTGGCGAAATCATTTTCAGCAGTCCCCACCTGATGTCGGGATACTACAAGGATGAAAAAGCAACGCAGGAAATGCTTCGCGATGGTTGGATCTTCAGTGGCGATCGTGGCAGAATGGATGATGATGGGAACTTGTTTGTGTTGGGACGCATACGGGATGTTTTCAAGACTTCCAAAGGCGTTTTCGTAGCACCCGATCCCATTGAGGAGGAGGTTTTGAAAAACCAGATCATTGCTCAGGTTTGTGTTGCCGGATTGGGTTTACCCCAACCCATTGCACTGTTGAACCTTCAGCCGGGCACACACGACCGGGAACAGGTGAGTCTGGAGTTGTCGCAACATTTGACCCAGGTAAACCGTCGACTTTCCAGTCATGAACGCATCAGTCACTTGGTGGTTTGTAGTGAGCCATGGACTGAGGAGAACCGGATGCTGACGCCTACGTTGAAGGCCCGTCGAGGTGCGATAAATGAAAAGTATAACAGCCGTTTTGCGGAGTGGCAATCCGGCGAACAACAAATTGTCTGGGAATAAAACCGCACCTGGCCATGCCTATAACAAGCACAAGCGAGATCAACCGGATTTTCAAGCTACAGTCGGCAACCGACAACCTGATGCGGTTACGTAACACCACGGCCAGCGAACGGTTGGCAAAGGTTCGGAAGGTCAAGCAATATCTGCTGAGGAAGGAAAACATACATCGATTGACAGAGGCGTTGCATGCCGATTTGCGCAAGCCTGCTGCCGAATCCGAAGCAAATGAATGGTCGCCGGTGATGTTGTCCATTGTGCATATGGAGGAGAACCTTCGCAAATGGATGCGCGACAAACCTGTCGACACCCCATTGGCCATGTCTGGGTTGTCATCTCGTATCAAATACGAATCAAAAGGTTCTGTATTGATCTTTGCCCCTTGGAACTATCCTTTTCAAATAGTTCTGGTGCCGTTGTTGCACGCCATAACGGCCGGAAATGCAGCTATTGTGAAGCCATCGGAGTTTGCTCCGGCAACGGCTGCATTCCTCCACGAGATGCTTTCTGAAATGTTTCCAGAGAACGAAGTGGCGTTTGTGTTTGGCGAGTCGGATGCAGCCACCGCCTTGCTCGAATTACCGTTCCATCATATCTTCTTCACGGGCAGTCCTGCCATCGGTAAAAAGGTGATGGCTGCCGCTGCAAAGCATCTGACTTCCGTCACATTGGAGCTAGGTGGTAAATCGCCGGTCATCATACACGAATCCTATGATATTGAAACTGCGGCTCGCAAGATCGCTTGGGCGAAAACCATGAACTGTGGTCAGACTTGTATCGCACCTGATTATGTCATGTTGCCCAAGGCGAGTCGCAATGCTTTTGTGATGGCATATCAGTCGGCCATCAACGATTTTTTCAATCGCGATGGAAAGGGAATCGCATCAAGCACCTACTATGCACGCATCATCAATGTCCGTCAGTTTGCACGCATCAAATCCCTCGTTGACCAGGCTGTTGATGCCGGAGCTGAAATCCTATGCGGTGGCGAAATGGACGAAAACGACAAGTTTATTGCACCTACAATTTTAGGTAATGTAAATCACGACATGGGCATCATGCGCGATGAGATTTTCGGACCGGTATTGCCTGTAATGGAGTATGAATCGATAGATGATGCCATCAAACAGGTGAACACTCTCGAACGGCCCTTGGCAATGTACGTATTGAGTAAAAACAGCAAGGTGACCAACCGAATTCTTCAGCATACCACATCAGGTGGAGTGGGTGTCAATGAGCTCATGGTTACATCCGTAAATCCCTCGTTGCCATTTGGAGGTGTGAACCATAGTGGAATCGGACGTGCAAATGGCGAAGCCGGATTTGTGGCATTTTCCAATGAGCGCGGAGTTGTGGTACGCAGCTGGGGAACGTTCTCATTGCTGTTTCCTCCCTACAGGAATTGGGTCATCAATTGGATGAAACGTCTGGTTCGATGGTAAGGTATGCGTTGATCACCGGAGGTTCTTCAGGTATCGGGTTTGCGATATCGCAGTTGTTTGCTCGCGATGGGTATGGACTGATGTGGGTCTCCGAGAACGATGATCAGTTGCAATCTGCTGCAGCGAAAATCAAAGGCATGTATCCGAATCTGGAGCTGCACACGCTTTGCGCGGATTTGTCGAAGTCCGAAAATTGTGAAATCGTTTATGAATGGGCCAACCGAATCGGAGCAGTGCAGGTTTTAGTCAATAGTGCGGGGTTCGGTACATTTGGAGAATTGCACTCGTTGAATGAAGAGCTTGAATTGGACATGATCCAATTGAATGTGTTATCCACCTATCGGTTGACTCGGCTGTTTTCACAAAGCATGAGGGAAGCTGGCTTTGGTCGTATCGGCAACCTTTCCTCCAATACCGCTCTGCAGCCCGTGCCTAAAATGTCGGCTTATGCCGGCACAAAGGCCTTCGTCAAACATTTTTCTTTATCGCTACACCACGAGTTGAAAGGTACCGGAGTTACGGTTACCACGGTTATTCCACCAGCTACCGTTGGCACTCAATTTCAACAACGTGCTCTAATGAATGGGGTGAAAACATTTCAAGGCATGTTGGCGGCAACAGTGGAGGAGGTGGCGGCCAGGGCATATAGGGGCATTGTTCGGGGCGACAAGCTCGTTTGGGGTGGATGGAAACTGCAGTGGACCAGGCCCCTTGCTGCAATTTTACCCTCATTTTTGATTCAGCGTTTAATTAAGGGAGAGCTTGACAGGAATTGATCTGTTTGTCATATATTTGTGACAACAGAGTTTGTTTTCCTATTTCGAATCTATTATGACCCTCGATGATTTGATTCCCAAGCTTGCTGAAAAAGCTGCAGCTACCGCCCCTATTGGCAGAACGCTGTGCTTTGACATGGGTACACGGCAATTGTATTTGGATGGCACCGGAAGCACTAACACGCTTGCGTTCGAAAACAAGCCGGCTGATTGTATGATAACTGTTTCTGAAGCGGATCTGGTTGCATTGGCAACAGGTAAACTGAATCCGATGGCCGCCGTTATGGGAGGTAAAGTGAAAATCAAAGGAGATATGGGCGTGGCCATGAAACTTAGCTCCCTTTTCGGCTCCTGACCTTTAGTTCCGCTCAATCAGCAGATGCAGCGCTCCGAGAACGTACAACCCTCCTCGCTGCCATACTTCCCAAACCTCGACGGATTACGCTTCATCGGCTTCCTCATCGTCTTTTTTTCACATGGTTACATAGGCACCACAGGCCTGTTTACGGAATATAACTACCAAGCAGCCGCTGGACTTGATTTGTTTTTTGTGATGTCTGCTTTCCTGATCACCTACCGGTTGATCAGGGAATATGAGATTCATGGCCGGATAGGTTTACGCAAGTTCGTTTATCGGCGAAGCTTACGCGTATGGCCTCTGTATTTCGCAGTGGTTTTTTTTGGATTCGGATTACACGCGTTTTTGCAGTCTGATGGCAATGATTTGGAGCCGTTGCCTCCGCTGTGGACATTTTTGACATTTACCATCAACTTCTGGATCGTGCAACACGGAGAAGCATTTCTGTTCTTTCTGGTGTTCCTCTGGTCGGTTTGCCTCGAGGAGCAGTTCTATGCCGTGCTTGGGTTATTGATGCGGTATTTTTATTTCCTTTTGGTTCCGGCTGCACTGATATTGATTGTTGGCTCAGTAGTGTTCCGGTACTATCATCAAACCGAGTCGTTGCAGCAGATGTATAACAGTATGTCGTTGATGGGCTGTTTTGGTTTCGGCATGTTGCTTGCGTGGATTTACCACAAGCATGGACATTCTCTTTTCAAACACCTCGATAAACAGCATTACCTATGGTCAATTGTTTACGTACTGTTTTTCGCAAACATGTATTTTTATAATCAATTGTATGCGGATGCTTCATGGTCTTACCTCGATCGTTTGGTGATTTGGGTGTTCATGTCGTTGATCATCCTCGGACAATGTGCTCCAAACAAACAATTTTTACCAATGGGCAGATTTGCTTCATTCAGATATCTTGGAAAAATCTCGTACGGACTATATGTATACCATGGCATTTTCATCTTGCTATTCCTGCAGTTGCCTATAGTGTTTGAACCAAATGGCTGGTATCATCTGCTGTTTCGTCCTTTGCTCATATTGGGCTGTACCATCATGGTTTCTGCAATCAGTTACCAGTACTTTGAAAAACCCTTTCTGCAATGGAAATCAAGGCTCAGCGGCTTATGAACGCTTTTACTATCTTTACGACTCTAGATTGTTGATGCGTTAGTCGATTCCATGCGGGTTGCAGTCCTCGATATGTATAACAACCGACCAGGCCAAGGTATCCGGGGAATACGGATGCTTCTGGATGGGAATCCCCATGTAACACATTACGAGGTGTTCAATGTTCGTGGAGAGAACCAGCTACCCGATCTGTCATTTGATGCCTATATCTCCTCGGGAGGACCGGGCAACCCCCTCGAGCAGCATTTTCCTTGGTATACCCAGTGGACGGCGCTGATGGATGAATTGCTTTTCAATTACGAAGGGAAAAAGCATGTGTTTCTGATATGCCACTCCTTTCAAGTCATGTGCCATCACCTGTCGTTGGCTGAGGTGAAGTTGCGTAAATCACCCGCGTTCGGGATTTTTCCGGTACACATGACAGAAGCCGGCAAGGATGAAAAGTTGTTCGATGGGTTACAAGATCCTTTTTTTGCAGTCGATTCCCGCAGTTGGCAAGTCATACAACCGCATGAGCCCAAGCTCATAGAGCTTGGCGCACAAGTCCTATGTATTGAGAAGGAGCGTCCCCATGTGCCATTCGAACGTGCATGTATGGGAATCAGGTTCTCCAAATCATTTATCGGATTTCAGTTCCATCCTGAAGCCGATGCGCAAGGTATGAAGGTTTATATGCGTATCCCGCAGAAAAAGCGGGAGGTGATTCATGACCATGGCGAGGAGAAATACAATGACAT
>JBEAXM010000263.1:0-4239 GCA_041159805.1 Bacteroidota bacterium | reverse complement strand
AGCCGTGAACGGTGTTGGAGCACCTTCGTACACATCGGGAGCCCAGAAGTGGAACGGAGCGGCAGCCACCTTGAAGGCCAAACCAACCATGATCATCAACACACCACCATAAAAAATCGGTGGCAACTGACCCTTGTTTTCAGCAACCACCTTGGCGATTTCACTCAAGTTGAATTGAGCGGTGAATCCGTATACCAATGCGATACCAAACAGCAGGAATCCCGAGGCGAATGCCCCCATCAGGAAATATTTGAATCCGGCTTCGTTGGAGCGAGGCTCCAACTTGTTGGATGCAGCAAGCACATACATGGAAATGGAAAGTATTTCCACTCCGAGGAACAGCATGATCAGGTTGGAGAACCCGGCCATCACCAATGCACCTCCCAAGGCAAAGGATATGATGGCCGTGAAATCCGCTTGACGCGGATTGCCAATCAGGAACCCTTCATTCATCATGAACCACAGCAGCGTGGTGAACACCATGATGCCGCTGAAGACAACAGCAAAGTTGTCCATATACAGCATGTCGTTGAAGTAGCGAACCCCACCGGACCATTCCATCCCCGTAAGGGCAAGCGCAACCAACAACACCAATAATGTGAGTGGATACAAGTACTTACGGAAATTCAGAATCTCCGAAAGCATGGCCAACACTCCGACCGCTGTTATGGCTATAAGGATATTCATGGGAGTATTCCGGTTGTGTTAAAAGGATTTGGATGTAATGGCTTCAAGGGAGGGTGCCGCCAGATCCATCAGCGGCTTGGGAAACACTCCTCCGAGGATGATCAATGCGCCAACGATGACCAATAAAACGGTTTCGGACTGCGTAAGCGGGGTGAAGGTTTGTGAAACCGCACCGGCTTCGCCCAACATGGTTTTACGGTACGCGTTAAGCATGTAAACAGCTCCAACTATAACCGACAAACCGGCAATGGCCGCCGTCCATGCACCATAGTTGTAAATTCCGGAGAGCATCAGGAACTCTCCTACAAATCCATTGGTCAAAGGCAGGGCAACATTGCCAAGCAGGATTACCATGAATCCAATTGCAAAGGGTCGAGACACATGGGACAATCCACCCATCTCGTCCATATTTCGGTCTTGGAACCGACGCTGTAGGATTTCGGCAACGAAGAACAATCCGATTGCATTCACGCCGTGACTGATCATCTGATAAGCAGCACCCTGCACGGCCATGGCATCTGCGGTAAGCACAGCAGCTGCAATAAGCCCCACGTGCGACATGGACGAATAGGCAGCCATACGTTTGAAATCCGTTTGCGCCATGGCCATGATTCCCGCATAAATAACTCCAACAACTGCGAGCCCAACCGCCAACCACGACCACTCATCAACGGCCTGCGGTACAATCGGCAACACCCAACGTATCAATCCAAAAAGACCCATCTTCAACATGATGCCAGACAACAACATGGTGCCGGGTGTAGGAGCAGAAACATATGTGTCGGGCTGCCAAGTATGTAGTGGGAAGATTGGGATCTTGATTGCGAAAGCGATGAAGAATGCCCAGAAAACCCATGACTGCTGTGAGTCCGACAAAGTCAATGATTGGAGCGCGGTGATGTCGAAGGAGTGAATATCGGGGGTTTGTAACCAAAGCCAGATGAAGCCCAATAACATCAACAAACTTCCTGATAGGGTGTAAATGAAAAACTTCAAGGTGATTTTGATTCGATCCTTGCCTCCCCAAAGCAAACAGATAAACCAGATGGGTATCAGGGCCAATTCCCAGAACACGTAGAAGAGAAAGCCATCCAATGAGGTGAACACCCCGTACAGGGCGGCTTGCATCATGAACACCAACGAATGGAAATTGCGGAAATCAGCAATGTCGCGACCGGCGGTACTGTAGATGATCAGTGGAACCAAAAGTGCGGTAAGAAAAACCATGAGCATTCCAATGCCATCGAGACCTACATAAAAGGAAATACCCATGTCCTTGACCCAATACTGGTTGACCACCAATTGGTAGCCCGCACCTGGATCCAAGGAGGTCATCTTGATGACCACATCAACCAATGAAACCAACGAGACCAGTATGCCAGCGAGCATTGCCTTACGGCTATCGGGCATAAGTCGTACCAGAAGCATGCCTACTAGCGGAACAATGAACAGGGACAGGATCTGCATGGCCGGTTATATGAACATTTTTAGGAAGAAGATGACCATGAAGGAGACCACCATGGCAATCAGATAAAATCCGATGGCACCCGACTGCAAGTAACGCAACAAACCGGAAAGGCCGGTTGCAAGCGACCCCAAACCATTTACGATTCCGTCGATGAATCCGTTTTCAATCCACTTGTATCCCAGGGTGGAAACCATGCGTAACGGACGAACGATGATGGCATCATAAAACTCATCCACAAAGAACTTGTTATGCAACACCCATTGCACGCGGCTGAGTTGCTCGGGAGCAACGGGAACATGCTTTTCGGATGCGTATCTGCGATGTGAATACCATATGACCAAGGCGAGGATCACCAACGAACAAACGATCAATACATATTCAAAGGTGTGTGAAACGTGCAGATCCTTGTAGGCAGTTGCCATGGTGGTGATTGGGGAAAGGAATCCCGACAACAGATGCGGTGCATGGAAAATCGCGGGCATGCCGATAAAACCTCCAATGGTACTCAACACCGCCAGCACGATCAATGGCGTGGTCATCGAGGCAGGCGATTCATGCAAGTGCTCCTGCTGGTGCTTGGTACCTCGGAAGTCGCCGTGGAAGGTTAGGAAGTACAATCGGAACATGTAAATGGCCGTCAACAATGCGCTGAGGCAAACCAAAGCGAAAATCCAGTTATTGGTGGCAAATGCAGCTGCAAGGATCTCATCTTTGGAGAGGAATCCTGCAAATGGAGGAATGCCGGTGATGGCAAGGGTTCCGATCAAGAAGGTGAGATGCGTGATGGGAAGCGCTTTCTTCAATCCACCCATTTTGCGTATGTCTTGCTCCCCTCCCATTGCATGGATAACGCTACCGGCACATAGGAACAGTAACGCTTTGAAGAACGCGTGCGTAACCACATGGAACAGGGCGGTGCTGTAGGCTCCAAGGCCCAAGGCCACAAACATCAAGCCGAGTTGACTAACGGTGGAATAGGCCAAAACCTTCTTGATATCGGTTTGCTTGAGCCCGATGAATGCAGCAGTGAGCGCAGTAAGCACACCAACCACAACTATCAGCTCGGATGCGAAAGGAGCCAACACATAAATCACGTTCGAACGCACCACCATGTAGATACCGGCGGTTACCATTGTTGCTGCGTGGATCAATGCCGAAACAGGAGTAGGTCCTGCCATGGCATCGGGAAGCCAGGTGTATAATGGAATCTGAGCGCTCTTACCCGTTGCTCCGATGAAGAGCAGTAACGCGATGGCCGTCATTACAGGTGTACCCATCGACATCGAAGAGGCACCGTCAATGACCTTGTCGTAGCTCAACGAACCGAAGGTTTGCACCAATAGGAACATCCCCAACAGGAAACCCAAGTCGCCGATGCGGTTCATGATAAATGCCTTGGAGGCGGCTGCATTGTAATTGGGGTTCTTGAACCAAAAGCCAATCAACAAGTATGAACACAATCCAACACCTTCCCATCCAACGAACATCATCAGGTATCCGGATCCCAGAACCAACAGAAGCATGAAGAACACAAACAGGTTGAGGTAGGCGAAGTAACGGGCATAATCGGGCTCCTCATGCATGTAACCGGTGGAATACACATGGATGAGAAAACCTACGCCGGTGATCACCAACAGCATGATGATGGAGAGACGGTCCACCATGAATCCGAAGTCGACTTCAAAACTTCCGACAGCCATCCAAGTGAACAGTTTCTGATTAATGACCAGATTGGGGTCTGAAAGCAACTGTGTGAAGAGGATGATGGAAAGTATGAAACTGCCGAGGACCGAAACGGAGGCAACCATTCCAGACAATCCACGGGATACGGCCTTGTTTCCGATTCCGTTAATCAGGAATCCGATGAGAGGCAGTGCCGGTATGAGCCAAATGAGTTGTTCCAAGTTGCTTATCCTTTCAGTTTATCGAGGAAATTGATGTCGGTGTTTCCGGTATTACGATAGATCATAACAAGTATGGCGAGACCCACAGCCACTTCGGCAGCGGCAACAGCCATGATGAAGAACACCATGACTTGTCCGCCTGGATCAGAATGCATGGTGGAGAACGCCACGAGCAACAGG
>JBEAXM010000243.1:0-5603 GCA_041159805.1 Bacteroidota bacterium | reverse complement strand
GCGAGGACATCACCCGCAGGTTCGGGGGAACCGGTCTCGGCTTGAGCATCGCCAAAAAGCTCACCGAACTCCAAGGCGGAATGTTGGATGTGGATAGCAAATATGGTCAGGGTACCACATTCACTTTCAGCATACCATTCGAAATCCCTGCCGACCATGAGATTCCAACTGTGGAAACCACATGTGAAACCATTGAAGGTGCCGACCTCGGCGGTGTTCGAATACTAGTGGTTGAGGACAATGATATAAACCGCTTGGTGATCAACCGTATGTTGAAAGACTTCAACATCGTTGCAGATCATGCCTCAAATGGACAAGAAGCTTTGGAAAAACTAACCATAAATCATTACGACTTGATCCTATTGGATATGGAGATGCCGGTGATGAATGGATATGAATGTATTCAAGCCATACGTAAAATAAAAGACGCAAGGAAAAGCAAAATCCCAGTAATGGCCATGACAGCACATGCCAGCAAGGATGAAAGCGAAAAATGCATGCAATGCGGTGTCAACGACTACCTGTCGAAGCCGTTCAATCATGCTGAATTGAAAACAAAAATCGTATCGTTGCTGCAGAGCAAAACACAATCGGTTTGTGATGAACAAACTGCTGATCGTCTTACAAATCTCGACTATTTGAAAATGCTATCTGATGATAGCGAGACCTTTTTCAAGGAATTCATTCAGATGTTCCTGAAAAACACACCTGAGACCATCACTGAGCTGGTGAAACAGACCGAACTGAAAAACTGGGAGGGTGTCCGACAGGCAGCACACAAAGTGAAACCATCATTGAATTACATGGGGATGAAGGACGCTTCCAATCTGGCAGCTGAAATAGAAAAAAGCGCCAAGGAAATGACCGGTGTTAATCAAATCCCATCTAAGGTGGCCACCCTGTGCACCCTATGCGAAACCGCATACATTGAATTGAACGAAGAAATAAACAACCTGAATTAAATCATGGCACGCATATTCCTGGTAGAAGACGACATGACCGTAGCAGCACTACTGCGACACAGCATCACTGCGCAAGACCATGAGGTCATGCACTTCACTAATGCCGAAGACTGTATAGGCAACATGGGACTACGCCCCGACATCATATCCATTGACTACAACCTTCCGGGCATGAATGGCATCGAATTGATGCAAAAGGTACGTGAGGCCGATCCCATGGTGTTGGTCATTCTCGTTTCCGGACAAGAGTCGCGAGAAGTAATTGTTGAGGCCTACCGCAAAGGGGCATCCGACTACATCATCAAAAACGACAGTCTGCATGCCAACTTCGCCAACGCCTTAGAGAACCTTTCGGCCAACGTCCGATTGCGCAAGGAGGTGGAGGTTTTGCGCGAGCAAATAATCGACCGCCACAAATACTCCAGCATCCTGGGCAACAGCCAGGCCATCTTGAAAGTCCTCAAGCTGATGCAGAAGGTGGAGAAGAGTAATATCATGGTTCTAATCACCGGACAGAGCGGTACCGGAAAAGAGTTGGTCGCGAAAGCCCTTCATTACAACTCCAACCGCGCCCGCAAGCCATTTGTGACGGTCAACATGGGAGCCATTCCAGAGGATCTGGTGGAATCAGAACTTTTCGGACATGAAAAAGGAGCGTTCACTGATGCGCGTGACAGAAGAATAGGAAAGTTTGAAGAGGCCGATGGTGGCACCATCTTCCTGGATGAAATAGGTGAGATGACCTTGCATCTACAATCAAAGCTGCTGCGAGTACTTCAGGAGAAAGAAGTGACCCGTATCGGATCCAACAAAACCATCAAGCTCGACTTCCGGATGGTTGCAGCCACCAACCGCAACCTGATCAACGAGGTTAAGGAGGGACGCTTCCGCGAAGACCTCTTCTATCGAATCCAAGGGTTCCTGATCCACCTTCCACCCCTCAAAGAACGCGGCGACGATGTAATCCTCTTGGCCAAAAGCTTCTTGTCGGAGTTCTGCATAAACAATCGTATGCAACAACCCGAGTTGTCGCGCGAAACCATTGCCTTCATGCTCAAATACGAATGGCCTGGGAACATCCGCGAATTGAAAGCAGTTATTGAACGCGCCGCTGTGTTGTGCGAGAACAACACCATCACACCCGAAGACCTCATGTTCGTAACCGCATGAAAAACCGAAACAGAAAACCCTTGCTGCGTGGACGTACACGCCAGACCCAACGGATGCGCATGCGCATTGTTGTGGCAGTAGCATCTTTCGCCACTCTACTCACCACCATGCTGGTACTATATTTCCAACTGTACAAGCGTGAAACATCGTATGCCAAAGAAGTCGTAATCGAAGATGGCAACCTGCCAACCGAAACATCAATTGATGCGCCGGTGATTGCACCCGCTGACACCAATACAAGAAACGGGGTTCGTTTCAAAATAGCCAAAGCCATACCTAAAACCGTTTATTGATTTGCGTATACAAATCCAAAATATCAGCAGCGCGACAGCAGTCAAGGCGACCCTCCTAATGGTTGCCTTGAGTTGCGTGGTCATGGATGCATCGGCGATAACGAAAACAGCTGTTGCCAACGGCAACTTGTCGAATCCGAATACCTGGTCGCCTTTAGGAACACCATCAACTGGTGACGTCGTTATCATCCCTAACGGGAAAACCGTTTCAACGGATATTTCGATAACCATACTAAAGCTGCAAATCCAAACTGGTGGGCGGTTGAATGTGGAAAATAACAAGACCATTACGATAACCGACGAAATCAACATCGATGGAACGATGAACGTTTACGAAGGAGATGTGTCGTGCCCGAATACTGGCACCCCGTTACACCTTGGAGCCAATGGGTTGCTGATTTGGGAACCTGCCAACAAGAATGCTTCAGGTGCGACATTGTTCACCAATTGCACCGAAAGTCTGCACCCGAACTCCACCTTGGTTATCAACCATTGGTATAACTACAGCAACACACCATTGGGCTCAGTTATCACCGGAGCATTCGGAAACCTGACAATAAGTACGCTTTACAACGGCATGCTGTTCGAGTGGGATCAGAAAAACAGTTTTGCAACACATCCCGTTTTAGGGACATTGACAGTCGACCAAGGCTGGTTGGTGCTCGACAAGACTGGACAGATGTCCCAATTGAGCATCGGTGCCATCCGTTTGCTGAATGAAAACTCCCACCTGGATATCCATTCGGGAACACACAATGGTAACATCACATTGAACACAGGGTCCTTTGAAAACAATGGCGGAACCTTCAACGGAGTGTTGAACGGCGCAGCTAACTTCAACATGCGGATTACCGGAAACCTGCAGAACAAGGGCGATTTCCGACTCATCTTCAACAACGGACAAAGCACTGCCAATTCAGGAAATGCCAGCTTGAAAGTGGATGGCTCATTCAAACATATTGATGGCGACTTCCGTGGACTGTTCAACATATCGACGATGCAAGCAGGTACCGTTAATATTGAAACCGGAACTGCAAATATTGAGGGAGGGGTATTCATAGCACATTATGCAATGCACCGGAATAATGGTTCAGTAACCATGAAAACAAATGGCAAGCTGACCATTGAAGCCGATGATGCATCGGACATTTTTCGCATTGGCGGGCTAACCTCAATCGGAACTAACATCTGCTCCATTGGCAGCGAATGGCTCGTCAACGGCCCGATGGAAATAAACGGTCATATCAATTCCGAAATCACCTCATCAGTATCAACCGGTCCAGAGCAAGTGACTGTTAATGGGAAAACCACGATTTTGAATGGAAAAACAGGGTTCAACCTGGGCTCCCATCCTACCCTATTGCGGTTCGACGGACCATTGGAAGTTGTAGGCGGCCAAACCTTTCTGTGCAAAACAGCAGGAGCATTGGATGGCATCATCAGTGGAGATGTCTTAATCAGCGGTGGCACCTTGAATATCCGTGGTGGTAATGGAAACGGAAACTTCACCATCAACGGCGCTTACCAGCAAACCGGCGGCGAGGTGAATCTCTTCAACAACCTTTCCGAATCGGCAATAACGCCTGTCACCTTGACACTGAACGGTTCCTTCAGTTTGACGAATGGAAAAATCCGTTTCAACACCAATCCGCTAAGCACGGAGGGCCACCAACTATTCTTAAATGGTACATCCATCAATTTCGATATCGGTGGTATCATAACCACTGAAACGTATGCCAATGCACCGGCTTTGGGTTCACTTCATTATGGACGAATTGGAACATCGGAAATCCGATTCAGCGACCCCAATTTCCTGTTGCAAAACACGCGTCAGATAATCAATCAAGGCACAACTTTGAAATTGATACAAGGCAAACTGATATGCGCAAGCTTGAACAACCCTTTCGGAGATGCCATGGTGGTGGAAGGTGTTTTAGATCTTAACGGTTTACGAATCGGGTCAAACAAACGGGCAAGCTACTCGGGTATGACTATAGTTGATGGTGGAGCCATCAGAATTTCTCATAAGGATGGACTGTATGGAAGTGCCGCAAACACTGCAATTGACATGCAAGGGAATTTCGGTTATATGCTTGCAATGAACAGCACGGTGGAGTATTGTGGGAATGAGAACCAGAATATCAGCGGAATCGGAGAAGGTCAAGCCAACGGCGCCTCAAACCGATATGGTATTTTGAAAATCAACAAGGTAAATGGACGAGCTAAATTGAACTATTCGAATGTTTATGTACGCACCCGGTTACATTTGGAAAACGGTCTTTTGGATCTTTCCAACCACAACATTCAAATCGAAGGAACCAGCAGTAATCGAATCACCCATACGAATGGAGCCATCATCAGCGAAAGCGGGCAACTAAGTTCACAGGGTCAAGTCCTGGTGAAAAATGCAGGAAGTGGAATGATTGAAATACCTTTTGCTCGCGACAATAATGGGTCGCATTTGTTCCGATTTAGTCCTGTATCAGGCAATGGTGACCTAATTGTTTCGACATCACACACCAACACGGATAACAATCCGAAGCCTACGGGTGTAAGTAACCTGAACATTGGAACCGAAACCAACGCCGGAGCTTGGATGACCGACCGATGGTATCATGTGAAAGCCGACGGGATGGTTGCCAACATAACCATCGGATATGATGCTGTTGAAGCGCATTCACATCCCGACTTCACTTCAGCCAACACATCCGTAATGCGATGGAATGGAAATGAATGGACCCATGCAGGGACACATTCGAATACAAACGGAAATAATGCAGCGGCGATAGGAATTAGCCAATTCGGATACATGGTGGCAGCCATCGATCCTCAACGATTCGTTGCTGGAATACTTGATTTCAAAGGTGAACTTAAAAACGAAGAGGTGCAGTTGATTTGGACCAGCCGACCCAATCGAATGGTTGACAAATTCATTGCAGAGCGATCACCAGATGGAATCAATTTTACTGCGGTATTGGAAAGAATTGCCACCAATGACACAAACATGGTGCACACCTATAACGGAACAGATACCTCTCCCCTGCCTGGCCGATCGTACTACCGTATCCGTGAAATCGGAACCGATGGCAGTCCACGATTCACCTCTAAGGTAACAATTGACCGAGCAGGCATGAACGGGCCCATTCAAATCGGAAATATACAGCCAAGCACATTCAAC
>JBEAXM010000198.1:0-4983 GCA_041159805.1 Bacteroidota bacterium | reverse complement strand
GGTGTAGGTTTGGGTTCCAGTATGGCTGCGTTTTATGGCATTCCGGGCCCGGTGGTTTATTCAGCAATTCTAGGACGAGTTTCGCCCAAATTGCCCGCCGACAAACGTGCCGAAATTCATTCCGAATCATTCGTTGCCGGATATCAGAAAAAAGCCCGGACCATGAAGATAAACCAGTCGTTGCTAGGCGGCGGAATCGGTTTCACAGTTGGCATTGCGACCTTGTTGATTCTAGCCGCGGATTGATCTGTTTCCATTGTGATGTTTTTTCAAAGCGTTCTGATCGCCTTTGCTGCGGGTGCGCTGCTGGTTGAAAACACTGTTTTGTCGGGTTTGTTACCCAACCCCATTCTCATTTGCTCCGTTGTTTTTCTGACTTTTAGTGGCTATCGAATCTCGCCATGGATTTCGGCCATGTCAACTAAAAACATGTTGTTTCTCCGAATCAATCCTGTTGTTTATTCGCTACTGTTTTTTGTCATTCCATTTGCTTTGTTTTTTGTTTTTCGAACATCAAATGTGCTCTCTGCGTTGATTGTAGCTGTTGGTTTCTACTGGTTTTATCATGTTGGATTTTTTAACCGTTTTCAGTCCTTGCGCAAGAACAAATGGGCCAAGCCCATGGTAATCGCCTTGGTATGGACTCTTTTTTGCTCGGCCAGTCTCTGTTTTTCATTCGGAAGTCTAAATGATTTGTCCATCTGCCATATGTCGGCCATATCCTGCTTTTTTTTCGTTTTGTCGATGTCACTGTTGTGCGATGTGGCCGATTCGGAAGTGGATCGAGCCAGTGGTGTGAAAACATTGGCAGTCTGTTATGGTCCTAAATCAATTTCCTTTTCAGCAGCATTAATTGGAGCAATCCCTATACTGTTCAATTTCCTCTACCTTGGCAACGCCAGTCAAAAATGGACGATATCCCTTCTTGCCACCGCTGCCTGCTGCATGGCAGCTGCAATTTGTGTGCTGTTGCTGCCGGCAAAAAAATCAAGGTTGTCGGTCGATGTTTTGCTTTTCATGAAACCTTTCATTCTTATTTTGGTTTCCATTTGATACCTGTCATTGCAACCTTCCTGATAATTCCGTTTTTTTGCGCCCCATGAATCCATTCGAAAATTCAGCTGCATATGCCGCTTCCGCGGATTCCAAGGACGAGCTGTCCTCTATGAAAGAGCACTTTCTCTTTCCTTCCCTGGGACGTGAACGCTCCGTTTACTTTTGCGGAAACTCGCTCGGACTGCAACCACGAAAGGTTGCCGCCTACATCCAACAGGAGCTTGAGGACTGGTCTCGCTTGGGCGTTGAGGGTCATATGCATGCCCGAAAGCCATGGTTTCCTTATCATGAGTTTTTGCGTGATTCAACTGCTCGGCTGGTAGGGGCACTTCCACATGAGGTGGTGGTGATGAATTCACTAACAGTGAACCTGCATTTGTTGATGGTGTCGTTCTACCGACCGACCCGGCAGCGTTACAAGATCATTTTCGAGAACGGACCTTTCTCCTCCGACCGATATGCATTCGCATCCCAAGCCGCATTTCATGGCTTCGATCCGGAAGATGCGTTGGTTGAATTGCCTTTGCGGGATGGGGAACAGACACATCGCAATGAGGATATATTACAGGCCATCCATGATTGTGGAGATGCCCTGGCATTGGTCATCATCGGCGGCGTGAATTATTATTCAGGTCAATTGTTCAACATGGAAGCAATCGCCAAGGCGGCTCATGATGTTGGTGCGATGGTTGGCTTCGATTTGGCACATGCCACTGGTAATGTTCCATTGAAGCTTCATGATTGGGATGTTGATTTCGCAGCATGGTGTTCTTACAAATACCTGAATGCCGGTCCAGGCGCAGTTGCGGGAGCATTTGTTCATGATCGACATGCCAACAACAATCAACTGCCCCGATTTGCCGGCTGGTGGGGCAATGATCCTGAAACCAGGTTTACCATGCCCTTGGAATTTGTTCCCAAAAATGGCGCCGACGGGTGGCAATTGAGCAATGCGCCCGTATTCTCCATGGCTTCGCTTCGCGCATCCATGGAGTTGTTTGACCAGGCGGGTATGGAAAAGCTATCTGCCAAGTCGAGGTTACTGACGGGATACTTGGAGTTTGTCGTCAACGATATAAACAGGCAGATTGAGGGAGTGAACCACGTTGGAATCATCACACCCAGCGATTGGCGTGGCTGCCAGTTGTCTTTGGTTGTTGCGAGGAATGGCAAGTCAATATACGACGCTCTGCTTGCCGACGGCATCATAACCGATTGGAGGCATCCGGATGTGATCCGAGTGGCTCCGGTACCCATGTATAATTCGTTCATGGATGTGTTCAACTTCGGTCAATCGTTGTTGAAAGCCATTGAACATTCAAAATAGAAAACACGATGTCCGTTCAAACAGAAAACAGAGGTAAGGTGGTGTTGATAGGAGCCGGATTGGTTGGCTCACTGCTCGCCTGTTATATGCGCAAACATGGCTATGAGGTTGATGTTTATGAGCGACGGGGTGACATGCGCAAGGACGGGGTTTATGCCGGCAGGTCGATCAACCTTGCGCTCTCGGATCGCGGCTGGAGAGGTTTGGCAGGCGTAGGTTTGGATCATGTGGTAAAGCAAGTGGCTATTCCAATGGCCGGACGGATGATACACCATCAGGATGGATCAATGGCCTACCAGGCATATGGCAAAGAAGGGCAAGCGATCAACTCAGTGTCTAGGGGTGGATTGAACCGTTTGCTGATGGATGAGGCCGAGAAAAGCGGCGCACGGATTCACTTCCACATGCGGTGCACCCACGTTGATTTGGAATCAAACACCATCACATTCGAGCATGGACAAACCGGTGAAAAGACAACCTTCACCGCTCCACTCATCATCAGCTCGGACGGGGCTTACTCCGCAGGCCGGCTTAGCATGATGTTCTCCGATCGTTGCAATTATTCCCAAACGTATATCGAGCACGGCTATAAGGAGCTTACGATTCCGGCAGGACCAAGTGGAAGCTTCCTCATTGAGAAAAACGCATTGCACATCTGGCCCCGAGGCGGATACATGCTTATTGCGCTTCCAAACCCAGACGGGAGCTTCACCTGTACCTTGTTCTTCCCATACGAGGGCAGTCCATCCTTCAAGGAACTCGATTCCATTGAAAAGGTGCGAGGATTCTTTAAGGAGGTTTTTCCAGATGCCTATGCGATGATTCCGAACCTTGAAAAGGAATATTTCAGCAACCCTACGGGTTCATTGGTCACCGTGCGCACATTTCCGTGGACTTGGAAAAACCGGCTCATGTTGATTGGCGATGCGGCGCATGCGATTGTACCTTTTTACGGGCAGGGCATGAACTGCGGTTTCGAGGATTGTGTGGAGTTGGATCGCCTGATGGTTGAGTTCGATCATGATTGGGATAAGGTGATGCCTGCATATGAGGCCGCGCGCAAGCCCAATGGAGACGCGGTGGCGGACCTTGCTTTAGCCAACTTCATCGAAATGCGCGATCTGGTGGGTAAGCCCGAGTTTTTACTGCGTAAGAAGATCGAAGCGCGTTTCAATGAGAAGCATCCTGAAAAATGGACACCCCTGTACACCATGGTTACTTTCAGTGAAACCCCTTACAGCGTTGCTTTGCGAGAGGGAAAGCGACAGGAACGAATCATGGATCGTGTGATGGCCTTACCCGACATTGAAAAAAAGTGGGATTCGGAGGAAGTGGAACAATTGATCCTTTCTCATCTAAGTGAGGAAAGGGTTGTGTAACCGCTCATGACCGATGGTTGTTGCAGGCCCGTGACCCGGATAAACAATCAGTTGGTCGTCCAAAACAAATAGCTTTTCTTCGATGGAACGGATGAGGGTTTCATGGTTTCCGCCGGGCAGGTCTGTCCTTCCGATGCTGTTTTGGAACAGTACATCTCCTCCAACCACCCATCCGGCCTCTTTGCAATGAAAGGAAACGCTGCCGGGACTATGGCCGGGGGTAAAAAGCATTTCCAAGCGCAAATTCCCAATTTCTATCGGTTTAGTAACATCCAGGAATTCTACCGGATCAGGTGATTTGCGGTAAGGTATGCCATACATTTTGGCTACCTGGTCACCTGCCTCCAGCACAGGAAGCTCCAGCGTATGAATCTCAGGCTTTAAATTGAATGTGCTGAAAACAAACCAGTTGCCTAGAATATGGTCGATGTGGCAGTGGGTGTTTAGGCAACGGATTGGGGTGACTTGCAGGTCCTCAATGGTATTCAGTAACTCTTGTTCTTCTTCAGGACTCATGCATCCAGGATCCACAATGGCGCAGGACTTAGTTGTTTCATCTACAATAATGTAGGTGTTTTCTGCGAAAGGATTGAAAGTCAATGTATGGATGCTGATCATACAACAAAGGTAATACGACTAAAAACGAACAGGGGCGTCATCTCCCTAACCCCCCGGTTTAAGAGAACGCCCCTGTTCAGATCACTACTTTCTTATCAGTCGCCTTAATTATCCCAAGTCACGATTCCACCACCATCGGTATCGTGGATTTTTTCTGAATCCATGATAATGAGGGCTTTGTCGTATGCCTCGGAATTTTCGGCCTTAAGCTGATCGGCGGTTTTTCCGCTACTGATATCGCACCCTAACGCTATTAGGATGGCAATTAACAGGTCTATCATGTTGATTGCGATGTAAAACTATTGTTGATTATTTGTGTAATTGGTAACTTTTTATGCTGAATGGTAACATCATAAAAAGTATTACTTTTACTTATGTTAAATGGAAAAGGTTTCCTTTTCAGCAGTAAACCAACAGATTTACTAAAATGTCAATCAAAAATTTATCAGAAATAAGTTCCTTAGTAACAAAAAATAAGGGCTTCGCAAATTTTCAACTTGATGAAAATGAGCACAATGCTGAATCCACCAAGTATTTAAGGCTTATTGATGGATTGGTAAAAGGAGGATGGGATAATGATAATGATGCTGAAAGGGAGATATA
>JBEAXM010000180.1:0-2736 GCA_041159805.1 Bacteroidota bacterium | reverse complement strand
ACTATGGCTCAATTACCGATGCAGAGCTGGTTGATCAAAATCCAATCGGCAAGTCATCCCGATCTAATCCAGTAACCTATGTAAAGGCCTATGATGAAATCCGTGCGCTTTTCGCGGATATGCCACAGGCGCGCAATCGAAACCTGAAACCATCCCATTTCTCATTCAATGTGGAAGGCGGAAGATGCGATGTTTGCCAAGGGGAAGGAACGGTGACCATCGAAATGCAGTTCATGGCCGACATACACTTGAAGTGTGATTCATGCGGAGGCAGGAGATTCAAGGATGATGTACTTGCTGTTGAGTTCCAAGGCATGAACATCGACCAGATTTTGGGTATGACCGTGGATGATGCTATTGCATTTTTCAACAGTCCTGTAAAATCGAAATATTCAAACCAAATGGAGAAAGTGGCGGCGAAGTTGCAACCGCTGGCTGATGTGGGATTGGGATATGTACGGCTTGGCCAATCCTCAAGCACGCTCAGTGGCGGAGAGGCGCAGCGCATCAAGCTGGCTTCATTCATTGGCCGCGGACAATCATCAACTGGAAGTTTGTTCATTTTCGACGAGCCCACAACTGGTCTTCACTTCCACGACATACACAAGCTCTTGGATGCATTTAATGCATTGATCAAGCAGGGTAACAGCATCATTGTAATCGAGCATAACCCTGAAATCATCAAATCAGCAGATTGGGTTATAGACCTGGGTCCGGACGGAGGCATCAATGGTGGCCTAGTCGTTTTTGAAGGAACTCCAGAGGACCTAGTGAAGCATCCTAATTCGTTGACTGGGAAATTCCTCAAGGACAAAATTTAAACTCCCCTTAACAAAACTCCACTAAGTGAGTTGAATGGCGTGCGGAGTGTTTCCAAATGGTTCGAAAACCATTACTAATTGGAACACTGAATATACATATTGGGATTTCAAATTAAAACGCCTGGACTATGAGTAGCAATTACATATAATTACATCTCTTCTTGGCGAAAAAAGTGATTTCCACCCTCAATATGTTCTACCATGATAAACCGCACAATAATTGAATCGAAAAACTTTCAATTCCCCTGTCAATGGTTTTCGGATGGGATATGTACGTTAGGAATCCTAGGCTCCATGATTTGGTAAAACAAGGGCGGAATTAAAGCACAAAAAATCATGGAAACATACCCTAAAGGTAAAACCGGACTTGACTCATAAGAATGTAAGGTATGGTAGGGCTTAGAAGCATGGTAATGATGATCAGCATGCCTGCTCAGATCAATCAGGAAGTAACGGCTGATTACCTTGTCGGTTTGCCATGAATGTTTCTCAGTAACCCGCTCATTTGGTTTTCTAGACAGACCATAATGCTCGATGTAGTTGGTGTATTCCAATAGAAAATTGGCGAAAAATGTTTGAAGCATGAACATGGCGGCAAATAAAGGCCCAAGGAAAAACCAAAGTGATGCAACTAAAATCAATAAAATAACAAAGGAGCTCAAAACATAGTTGGATGGATGAAACCCAGACTTACCCGATTTTTTCAATTGCACAGACTCAACGCTCCATGCGCTTTTAATCTGCCCGGATACACTTCTAACGAAAAAAGCATACACAGACTCCCCCCTTCTGGCCGTTGCAGGATCCAAATCCGTTCCAACGTGTTTGTGATGAACCTTCAGATGATCGACGAAAAAATAAATGTTCCCTGCAGTTAAAAGAAGATAACCACCCAAGGACCTAAGAAACCGGCTATTCCGATGAATCAGCTCATGCGCAATTACTATTGCAGAAGAACCCGAATTTGTTCCTACGGAAATCCCCATCAATAACAACTGACCAGGAGAGTAGTCAAATCGGTTCAATGACCAAAGCATGGTAACTATCGAAGTCGTTTGTACCAATACGTGCAGCATCAACAATGCATCAGGAAACCAATCCTCACGATGGTTTGTGTTGTCCTTGTCTTCGGAAGCGAATACTTCCAGAACCGCTATAACGGCAAAAACAAAAACCACATTCAAGGCAACCCACCATCCTCCAAGCAAATTACCTGCAATCACCATCGCTCCAGGTAGCAAACTCAACGAATACTTATAATTCCTTTTCATGCTCATACAAATATAATGGAATCAAAAATTAATCACATATATTTGATTTTCTGTTATTTATAAATTTAAAATATATTTGTATGTTATAACATATATTTTTAATTTTGTAACAAATTCAAAAAACCAACCATGAAAAAAACATTTCTTCTGCTTTCAGCAACTGCCATTTCATTGGCCGCCTCAGCACAAACATCCCGTTGGGACATTGACCCTACGCACTCGCAAGTTACGTTTACTGCGACTCACCTATTGATTACAGAAGTGACAGGAAACTTCAAGCAATACAGCGCAAACGTTCTGGCTGACAAAGCCGATTTCTCCGATGCCAAGGTGGATTTCTCCATAAAGGTGAACTCGATCAACACAGACAATGAAATGCGTGACAACCACCTGAAGAGTGATGACTTTTTCAATGCTGAAAAATTCCCTGAAATAAACTTTAAAGGAAAACAAATGAAAGCCGCCGGCAAGGGGAAGTTTAAGTTAACGGGTGATCTTACAATCCGTGATGTGACCAAAACGATTACTTTGGATGTGGTTTACACAGGCACCACCAAGGACCCATGGGGTAATACAAAAGCCGGATTTAAAATCACAGGAAAAATCAACCGTTTCGACTACGGACTGAAATGGAATACACTTAC
>JBEAXM010000119.1:0-10476 GCA_041159805.1 Bacteroidota bacterium | reverse complement strand
TTTCCATACTTTGCCGCGCGAATTACTTTTTGGTAAAAGGGTTGCAAAAGCCACCGGTTGCGAATTGTTGTACACAGACCACACAGCCAGAATCAGAAAAAAGGATGGCTCGGTTTTAACTCGCTTCCTGATCCGATTTCCGTTCATGAAATTTTATTCCAATTGCCATGTTGTAGCGGTTTCTAATCCAGTACTCGACTACATCCGTTTTTTCAATATCGATCGGTTTGTTAAAAGCGTCCAAGTCGTCATCAATAAAATCAATGCTAACCCCTTCAGGATTTCTTATATGCAAAAACCTGAATTGAAAGTGGTTTATGTATCAAGAATTCTGAAAGCCAAAGGACATTATGAATTGATTCAAGCGTGGGCTTTATTGCCCCCACTTGGTATTCATTTGTATTTGATTGGACCAGATGAACTCAATGGTGATCTGCAGAAAATCGTTGCTGAACTCAATGTGTCCAACCCTGTGACGTTCACCGGTGGTGTTCCCAATGCCGTCTCCTTGATAGAGGACGCCGACTTTGCGGTTTTCCCCTCGCATCAAGAGGGTTTGCCACTTGCCCTGCTGGAAAAAATGCAGATCGGTTTACCTTGCATCGTTTCGGACATACCCGAACTGAAAACAATCGTTACGGATCTGGAAAACGGATTGGTTTTTCCAGTTGGGGATGTAGTTGCTTTGGCGGATCGCATCACTACCTTGGCAAAAGACATCAAGTTGCGTTCAACCTTGGGTACTGCTGCAGCTGATCATGTTGATCGGTTTTTTGTCAGTAAAATGGGTGGTATCGATAAGGAATACGAGGAGGTTTACCGGAAATTACTAGCCAATCAAGGTCATATTGATTCCCAAATGGAGCATTGAAATATGGAGCGTATCCTGCTTTACTATTCATCCAATAAGCGATCAAACGCATTGGAGTCCTATGTGATTCAATTAAAGCGCAGGGGTCATGAGATGTATTTTCTTTCCACTTGCGAAGAAGGTGATTTGCATGAGTTTTTCAGATCTGTCGGAGTTCCCTCTTGTGGCATGAAGTCAAAAACCGGATCTTTTCCCATTGCTTTTATTCGCCGTTTTTTTTCGTTGATAGTTTTTTGTTACAGGAACCGAATCAGTATCGTGCACTCCCACTTGCATCCAACCAATATCGTTGCAGTGTTCGCTCAATATTTCCTGAAGTCCAAAGTGATTATTTTCCGACATCACCTGCACCTGTTAATGGATGGCGCTCGGATCAATAGCAACGAAAGGCTTTTCGACAAAATCATCGCCCGTTTTTCTCGTAAAATCGTAGTGCCCTCCACTGGAGTGTTTCAACATATGGTCGATGATGAAGGCATACCTGCATCGAAAATCACGGTGATACCCTACATATACGACTTCTCTCAATACACAAAGCCGGATCCTCTGGCTGTTGAAGAAATTCGCAAGCAATATCCATGTCGATTGCGGTTGATAATGGTGTCGCGCCTGATCAAACTCAAAAGGCACATGGTGGTTTTTCCGGTGATCAAAAAACTTGTTGAAGAGGGTTTTGATATCCAGCTTCTTGTTCTAGATGATGGTGATGAACGTCCGAATCTGGAACAATGGATTGCAGAGAACGGAATGGCAAGAACCATTCATCTTATTGGCTTCAGAAGGGATTTCATTAATTTCATGGCTGCCTCCGATATGCTCCTGCAACCCTCTTTCACCGATGCCAGCAATAGCGCTGCAAAGGAGATGGCATTTCTTAAAAAAGTCATTGCCGTTTCCGATGGTGTAGGCGATTACAGTGATTATGTAAAGGATGGATTCAACGGAATCCTCTTACCTCCCACGGATACCGATTTAAAGATCGAGCAAGCCATCCGGACCATGTATAATTCTCCTCAATCCTATCAGGATTACGGTGAGCATTTGCGTCAAACGGTGCTGGACAGGTTTGATGTAGCCAATTCAGGTTGGGTTATGGATAGTTATGAGCAGCTACACCAATCATGAATCTGATTTCGTAAAATTGTAGATTGTTACTAAAATTTGATTTATGAGCAAAGCCAATAAGTTAACCACTTGGATTCTTGTAGCCATGGTTTTGGGAGTCATTGTTGGATACATCATCCATACCAATGCATCCCCTGAGGCCATCAAATCCATCTCCACAAACGTCAAGCTGCTAACCACCATTTTTTTGAGGTTGGTGCAAATGATCATCGCGCCGCTGGTGTTTTGTACGCTCGTGGTGGGTATTGCCAAGCTTGGCGACTTGAATGCAGTAGGCAGGGTGGGAGGAAAGGCCATGATTTGGTTCCTGAGCGCCTCGTTCATCAGCTTGCTTTTGGGAATGGTGTTGGTCAACATCTTCAAACCAGGTGCTGCCATTGACTTAAGCAATGCCGACATGGCTGCGGCAGGTGATTTGATTGGTAAAACGCAGGAGTTTTCCGTAGGCAAATTCATCGAGCACGTTTTCCCTAGGAGTGTTTTTGAGGCCATGGCTACCAATGAAATCCTGCAGCTGGTGGTTTTCAGTATCTTCTTTGGAGTGGCCGCAACCGCTATGAGCGATTATGCAAAGCCAGTCATCAAAGGACTCGAAGCAGCATCACACATCATATTGAAAATGGTGACCTATGTGATGAATTTCGCTCCAATAGGTGTGTTTGGAGCCATCACGGCAGTAATCGCTACCAAAGGATTGTCGGTGTTCATTTTTTATGGCACTTATCTGATTTATTTCCTGGTGGGTATAGCATGTCTTTGGTTTGTTTTGTTGACTGTAGGATACCTCATCCTTCGTAACCGCTTGCCGGTTCTGATGAAGCGTATCGCGCAACCGATGCTGATTGCATTCAGCACCACAAGCAGCGAGGCCGTATTTCCAAAGCTCACAGAGGAACTGGAGCGTTTTGGTTGTAAAGACAAGGTCGTATCCTTTGTGTTGCCACTGGGCTATTCCTTCAATTTGGATGGTAGCATGATGTACATGACCTTTGCATGCATCGCCATCGCGCAAGCTTATGGGATTGATTTGGATTTGGGAACACAGCTTACCATGCTGTTGGTACTCATGTTGACCAGCAAAGGTATCGCAGGGGTTCCCAGGGCCTCCTTGGTTGTAGTAACCGCAACCTGTGCAATGTTTGGCATTCCTCCAGAGGGAATCGCTTTGATATTGCCTATTGATCACTTTTGTGATATGTTCCGATCCACCACCAACGTAGTTGGAAACGCTTTGGCCACGTCTGCAGTAAGCAAGTGGGAGGGAGCCCTTGAACATGCCCCAGAAATTGAAAAAGAAAGTTGATTTTCATGAAAAACGAATCCCAAATCATCGCATCCATTTTGGATGATACCCGGAAGCTGACATGGGCGGTTTTCGACCAAATACATCAAAATGCCGACGTACATCGCCGTTTCAATTGCGAAGGCATCGAATTGAACAGTGCTTATTGGATCATGGCTCATCTGGCCGTTACCCAGAATTTTCTGGTTTTACGATCAACCGGTGGCGAAGCAGTTCGTTTTCCTTGGGCGAAAATGTTCGGAATGGGCGTTCAGCATCCTGCCGCTGCAGATTGTCCGCCTTTTGACGAAATCAAATCGGTTTTGAATGATGTGCACGAAAAGGCCCTCAAGCATGTCATGGGTTTGGATCCGGCTACTTTGGATTTACCCAACAATACCGGTTTTGTTTTCCTTGGTGAAAACTCACACAGGTCGGCGTTGGTGCATGCCATCAGACACGAAAACATGCACTCCGGCCACCTCAGTTGGATTTGCAAGCTGAGTGGACTGAAAACGATTTGATGTTGATTATTTACTTGCCGCTTTCTTGGCAATTCTAGCTGGGCGCTTCTTACCGTAGGACCCTTTCCAAATCTTGCCTTTTTTAGACTTTACATCACCTTTTCCCATGATCATGTGGATTTGTTGATGCGAAAATAAAAACCTCTCTGTTTTTCGTCAAGTTCGGGCAGATTTGTTTTGGCTGAATATAAAATTGGCTGATAAGTTGAAGAAAGCGCGCTCTACCAAGCGGTAGATTAATATCACCGGGATTGCGCTTATTTCTCAAAATGAGTCTTTAATTCGAACAAAATGAGGGTTGGCTAGCTGATAGTTTTTGATAATACATCCATCAAAACACGATGTAATCTCCCCGAATGTTATTTAACTAACTGTAAATCAATTTATATTAAAGGTTTTGGTTTGGAGTTCTATTTTGAATGTTGGTACATTCAATGACGAAAGGATGTAATAACTTTGTAAAAAAATCCGTTAGCGGTTGTAGTAATCCACCATAAACTACGAAATGCGTAATCTTATCTGCGGTTTAATAATTGTAACCTCCATTTGGAGTTGCAAGCATGAGGTGCCAACTCCTCTGGTAATTGACAACGGGGGCGGTGGCAACGGTAATGGTTCCGGAAGTGGTATTCCTTGCGATCCTGATTCAGTTTATTTTGAACAGCAAATCCTTCCCATCCTGATATCAAATTGCAATCAGTCGGGTTGCCACAATGCAGGGTCTGCCTCTGATGGCGTGGTTTTGAATAATTATTCTAATGTCTTCAACACCGGTGGCATTGTCCCTGGAAACCCAGGAGCAAGTGATCTTTTTGATGTGATTACCGAAACGGATCCAGATAAGATCATGCCTCCACCCAGTGAGGCACCATTGACTGCTGCCCAAATCAACCTGATTCAAACATGGATCCAGCAAGGCGCCAACAACAATTACTGCGATCAGGCCCTAGGTCCATGCGATACACTGAATGTCACTTACAACAATACAATAAAGCCCATTCTTCAAACCAAATGTGTTGGGTGTCACTCGGGAAACAGCCCATCCGGTGGAATAAACCTCTCCACCTGGGCTGGTGTGAACTCAGTTGCGACCAATGGATCGTTGACAGGATCAATCAATCACTTGCCAAACTTCACACCCATGCCTGCGGGTAGTCCCAAGTTGCCCAATTGCGAGATTCGTCAGATAGAAATTTGGGTATCCCAAGGAGCCCCCAACAATTAGTCAATGAAGATCAAGGCGATTTATCCCATGCTCCTGTTGTTGATTGGTTCGTTGATTTCAACCACTGGATGTTATTATGATGTCGAAGAGGAGTTGTATGGCGGTTGCGATACCATTGGCTCCACTTTTTCATCAACGGTTGCCCCCATGCTTCAGGCCAACGGTTGCCTGGGCTGTCATGCCGCTCCCGCTACAGCGGGAAATGGAATAGTCCTGGATAACTACGCAAGTGTTTCAACATTGGTTCAGCAAAACAAATTCATCTCTGGCGCCGACAGAATGCCGCCCTCCTCAGCGCCGAACGGCATTTTGTCTGATTGCGACATGAATAAACTTCGGGCTTGGGTAAACGCCGGGGCGCTTAATAATTAATTTAAGGTTATGAAAAGAAAAGTATGGATTGTAATTATAGTTGTGGCAGTATCCATGGCAATATATCTTACCTACAATTGGGTGAACAAACCTGTTCAGCAAATGACCGAGGAGGTTTGCAAATATCGTCTATCAGCTGTTGAGCTTTTCAATGATTTTACAACACGCGAGGCCTATGCCGATTCCTGTTATACCGGAAAAGCAATAGAGGTTTTCGGAAAGGTGCGTTCCCTTTCAACAGATGGTCCCAACAAATCGTTGATCCTTGAGACCGACGATATGATTTTTGGCATAGATTGTGGTATCGATTCAACGAATCATCAGAAGTTGAGTCAAATCAAAGAAGGACAAGACATCAGCATCAGAGGAGAGTGTGCTGGCCTTAATAGTGATGTGGTTATGGTCCGTTGTATAATCCTGTAAAAATCAACTAAAAATTCTTGAAAATGAAAAAAATCAAATCCATGCTGATGTTGGCGACCGTTTTGTTCGCCACAAATACCATCGCCCAAACACGCTACTTCACCCGCGATGGTAATATCTCCTTCTTCTCAAAAGCTGCCGTTGAAGATATCGAAGCCATCAACAGGAAAGTCACCTGCGTGGTTGATCCTGCAACTGGCCAGATGGAGTTCTCCATGTTGATAAGGGCCTTTGAATTTGAAAAGGAACTGATGAAGGAGCATTTCAATGAGAACTACATGGAATCTGAAAAGTTCCCCAAATCCTCCTTTAAAGGAACCATAGAGAACGCCTCCTCAATAAAATGGACCGTCGACGGCACCTATCCAGTAAAGGTTACGGGAAAGATGACGATACATGGCGTAACCAAGGACATATCCGCTTCAGGAAACTTCACAGTGAAAGCTGGCAAAATCAAAGGTGTATCCGAGTTCATGGTCGCACTCGCTGACTATGACATCAAAGTTGAAAAGGCATACACTTCAAAGATCGCTGACAAAATCAAAGTGACGGTTGATGTTAATCTAGAACCTTTGACCAAGTAATCCCCACATGAAAATCCGGAACTTCATCATTGGGTCGCTCTTCTCGGTGGCCCTTTTTAATTTTCATTCAGCAGCAGCCCAGGATGATTTATTAGGCGAGTTAGGTGATGAACAGGAAGAAGTGGAGCGAGTGAAAAACGCCTTCAAATCAACTAGGGTGATCGCGTCTCATTCCCTCGAACATGTTGCCGGTGGTGTTTTGGATTTCAGGATCATGCACCGTTTCGGTTCACTCAAGGGTGGATCCTATGAGGCATTTGGTTTGGACGCCGCTACTATAAGATTAGGTTTGGATTATGGAATTACCGACAGGTTGACGTTGGGTATTGGACGTAGTTCATTGTACAAGGAGGTCGATGGCTTTTTAAAGTACCGTGCCGTTTGGCAGAGCAGGGGAGGTAAGAATATCCCTGTATCGGTTATACTTGTTTCAGGTGTTACCAGAAACGGTTTGAAATGGTCAGACCCCAATAGGGACAACTATGAAACCTCCCGCTTGGGCTATTACCACCAGGTAATCGTTGGACGGAAATTCTCCGATGCGTTCTCATTTCAAATTGCACCTGTTATGGTTCACCGGAACCTTGTTGCCCAAACCACCGATAAACACGACACCTATCATTTGGAGATCGGTTCCCGCATAAAGTTCACCAAGCGCATCGCCCTGACGATTGATTATTTCTATGGTCCCAAAGGCCAGTTCAACGAATCTTTAGGCATCACCAATCCGCTTTCCTTAGGTTTCGATATTGAAACAGGAGGACACGTTTTCCAGTTGCATTTCACAAACGCTCCCGCCATGACCGAAAAGACCTTTTTGACTGAAAACACAGGTTCATGGGACAAAGGAGATATCCATTTCGGTTTCAATATCTCCAGGGTCTTTACTTTGGATCGTAAAAACTGATTATCAGCCACTTTATTGCCCTCAATCCATGATTCGTAGGATTTTGGGCATTTTTTGTCTCTTTTTGATTTTCATTTTCAAATTCGACAAAATGCGATCTTTTCTTACATCAAATCTTACAGGATAAATTGTATTGAAATCCGCCAAACCAACTTAAAGCATTAATAATCAAGTGTTTATTTTTGTTTTTTATGCACATTTTATCTGCTTTTCATACGCGACTTACAATTGAGGTTAGGTAACCTTTTCGACGATTTTCAAGTAAAGAGCGCCAGTACATTAGTGTGTAGTCATTGAGCGACTGTCACGATCTAAAAACCTAGTGCGATGTTTAAACTTCTACTCAAGTCGATTCCTACCACATTGGTAGCATTGCTGGTGATCATTTTGACGCCCAGTCAATCGAATGCCAGCCACTCCATGGGGGCTGACCTGACCTACGAATGCATCGGAGGTAATACCTACCGGGTTCGTGTTTCATTTTACCGCGATTGCGTCGGTATTGCTGCGCCCACCAGTGCAACAGTGAATATCAGGTCCGCATCATGCAACCGAAACCTTTCAGTAACCTGTATGCCGATTCCAGGCACCGGTCAGGAGGTCACGCCTTTGTGTACTTCTGCCGTTTCCACCTGCCAAGGTGGAGTTTTCACCGGAATTCAGGAATGGGTGTACGAGGGCGTGGTTACGCTTCCTCTCCAATGCGCCGATTGGGTAATGAGCTATCAGCTTTGCTGTAGGAATGCCGCAATCACCAATATCGCAAATCCTGCAAACAACACCTTCTATATATATGCAACACTGAATAACCTCAACGGCCTTTGCAATAATTCACCAACTTTCTCAAACAAACCAGTTCCTTTTGCCTGTCTGGGACAGCAGTTTTGCTTTAACCACGGCGCAACCGATGCTGATGGCGATTCACTTGTATACTCCCTGATAACACCCTATCAAAACGCTAACACAACAGTACAATATAACGCACCTTATTCAGCAACCAGTCCGCTGGCATCCAACCCGGCAGTCAGCTTCAACAATAGCACAGGCGACATTTGCATGACGCCTACGGCACTTCAAGTGACCGTAATGGCTGTATTGGTACGCGAATACCGTAATGGTGTTTTGATCGGTTCCGTTGAACGCGACATCCAGGTGACCGTTCTCAATTGCGGTAATAGTCTTCCATCATTAAGCGGTATTAACGGCACCAATAACTTCAGTACTTCTGTTTGTGCCGGACAACAGCTATGTTTCAACATCAACTCCTTTGACCCGGATGCAGGACAAAACGTTTCAGTCAATTGGGATGGAAGTATTCCCAACGCCACATTCACCACATCCGGCGGAAGCCGTCCTACAGGAACTTTCTGTTGGACACCCACCGCTTCAGACATCTCCAACAACCCCTATTGCTTCACCGTAACGGTACGTGATGATGCATGCCCGATGAACGGTCAGCAGGTTTACTCTTATTGCATCACAGTCAACGGTGTAGTGGTAAACGCCGGACCTGATCAAACCGTGAATTGCGGCGGACAGACCACTTTGACGGCTACGGCGTCTATGGGATCGGGAAATTACTCCTATCTGTGGAGCAACGGTTCAACATCACCCTCCATCAATGTAGGACCTGGCACTTATGTGGTGACTGTTAACGATGGAAATTGTACAGGCACAGATACGGTTGTGGTGAATAATAACAACACTGTGAATGCAGCGTTCACTGCTCCTTCTGGCTGTGCCGGAACAGCTGTTCAATTCACGAATCAGACAACCACCTCTGTGGGTACCATCACCTCTTGGAGTTGGAACTTTGGTGGATTGGGCACTTCCAATCAACAAAACCCTGGTTTTGTCTTTCCTGCTACAGGAACTTTCAATGTTACGCTTATTGCAACCGCTTCCAATGGTTGTTCCGACACGGCAGTGGTTCCTGTAACGATCAATGCACCACCCGTTGCGCAATTCACAGCTGGGTCTGTTTGTGCTGGAAACACCCTGACAGTAAATAATACATCAACTCCAGTGGCTGGATCCACTTGGTCTTGGAATTTCGGCAACGGAACGTCCTCCACCCAACAAAATCCATCCGTTACTTACTCTAGTGCCGGAACATATAATATAACCCTGGTTGTTACCGCTGCAAATGGATGCACCGCCACCCGGACAGTTCCTGTTACTATTAATCCTTTACCAACCGCCTCCTTTACAACCGGTGCCTTGGCTTGTCAAGGAAGCGCCTTGACCTTCAATAACACATCAACTCCAGGAGTAGGTACAATTACATCTTACGCTTGGAATTTCGGTAACGGACAAACTTCTGTTCAAGCAAATCCCAGTGTAACATTCGCTGCTGCTGGCAACTATTCTGTCAGTCTTACCGTAACCAACAGCGCTGGCTGTTCGGCAACCGTTACGCAGAACGTGGCTGTGAATCCAACTCCTGTTGCTTCTGCGGGTAATCCCCAAGCAGTATGCTTGGGCGCTTCCGCTACCTTGTTTGCTTCTGGAGGAAACGCATACGTATGGTCAAACGGATCCACCACATCTTCCATAACAGTTACACCTACCACTACTACCACCTATACGGTAACAGTTACAGATATCACCGGATGTACGGCATCTGCAAATGCAACCGTAACCATACGTCCGCTTCCAGTCATTGTGGTTACACCTGATCAAAGTATCTGCTTGGGACAATCTGCCACGCTTACGGCCTCTGGTGCGGTAACCTATTCCTGGAGTCCACTCGGATCCACCAGCTCAACTGTAACCGTTACGCCAACAACATCAACATCATATGCTGTTACAGGTACGGATGCCAATGGATGCAGTTCCACCTCCTTCTCAACCGTAACTGTCAGACCACTTCCACAGGTGGTACTGGCAAACACTTTTGTTTGTCCTGGTGGAACCGCCACCCTTAACGCTGGCAATCCTGGCTCCACTTATCAGTGGTCAAACGGACAAACATCCCAAAGCATTAACGTTGCTACCGCCGGTACATACACGGTAACTGTTACTAACGCTCAGGGATGCTCCGCATCAGCAACCGCACAAGTAACGCAGGGAGGAACCTTCTCCAATTCATTGCAAAACGTTTCCTTTTGTGCAGGAGGTAGCACGACCTTGAATGCCGGTAACCCAGGTAGCTCTTACCTTT
>JBEAXM010000089.1:0-4193 GCA_041159805.1 Bacteroidota bacterium | reverse complement strand
ACTATGTGGTTACCGTTGGGCTGTCATGGGAGCTTTGATCTGGAACGGATCGCATGAATCCCATTCCAATCATGAAAAATTCCTTGCTCGACTGCTGAACGCTTTTCGGTCTGAATAGCTTCACCGATTTGAAATGCTTTTTCAATTCATCACGAAAGGCCATAGCGTCTCCACTGTCGAAAATCTTGCAGACAAAATTCCCTCCGTTTTTCAAGAACCGCTGAGCTGTAGCAAAAGCCGATTCACAAAGTTCCAAGGAACGCATTTGGTCGGTGAACCTGTTGTTGGTGGTGTCAGGTGCCATGTCTGAAATCACCACGTCGAATGGTCGTGCAAATCCCTTTTCCTGTAGTATCGGTCCAGGATCCAAACTCAACATGTCACCTTTCATGAAAACCGCGTTGGGAAGATCCAGGAAGACTTTTTTCAAATCAATACCTAACAACCGTCCATTTTCCCCAATCAGTTTAGAGGCATATTGCGACCATGAACCGGGTGATGCACCAAGGTCCAATACATAGTCGCCCTTGCGGATCAACCGGTATTTCTGGTCGATCTCCTGAAGCTTGTAAACTGAACGGGCAACATATTGCTCCTTCCGTGCTTTTTTGGCGAAATGGTCGTTAACCTTGTAAGACATGAGTCGGCAAAGATACATCCGTTTAAAACGGAAAACGATGATTTACAATAAACTTCCAGCAAGATCAGCCAATTCACTGCGTTCTCCCTTCTCCAAGGTGATGTGTGCATACAAATGCTGACCCTTCATCTTGTCAATGATGTGGGACAATCCGTTACTGTGTGAATCCAGATAGGGTGTGTCAATCTGATTCACATCGCCCGAAAAAATGATCTTGGTGTTTTCCCCTGCTCTGGTGATGATTGTTTTGACTTCGTGAGGGGTAAGGTTTTGCGCCTCATCAATGATGAAGCATATGTTGGATAAGCTTCTTCCACGGATATATGCCAAAGGGGTGATATGGAGCTTCTCTGAGTCGACCATGTCCGATATCTTTTGGAACTCCTTGTCGGTCTCCTTGTATTGCCCTTGAATGAATTTCAGATTATCCCACAAGGGCTCCATGTATGGGTTGATTTTGGACTTGATGTCCCCTGGCAGATAGCCGATATCCTTGTTGCTGAGAGGAACAATAGGTCGTGCAAGGAAAATCTGCCGGAACGATTGACGTGTTTGAAGTGCAGAGGCCAGGGCTATCAAGGTTTTGCCGGTACCCGCAACACCTTGAATGGTCACCAACTTTACTGCAGGATTCATGACGGCATGCATGGCAAAAGCTTGTTCTGCGTTCCGGGGACGAATTCCATATGCCGTCTCTTTGGCAATGCGATCCAAGGTGTTGGTTGCAGGGTTGAACCACGACAATGCGGAATGGGAGCCCCCTTTGGTTTTGAGCACATAGTAATGATTAGCTATGGGCTTTGCTTTTTTTATGATCTGTGAGGCAATTACAGACCCGTCATTGTAAATCGAGTCAATGGATCGGCTGCTTACGTTTTCCAGGACACTGGAACCGGTGTACAGGCCCTCAATATCTTTGATTTTCCCCGTTTTGTAATCCTCTGCTTGAAGGTTCAGCGATTTTGCCTTGAGTCGTAGGTTGATGTCTTTTGAAACCAGGATTACCTTACGGCCAGGACTGGTTTCCATCAGATGCAACGCGGCATTCAGGATGTTGTGATCCGCCTTTTTCTCACCGAAAACCTTGTTGGCATCAACGGTGGCATGTTCCATCATCAGCACCCGTATCATTCCTTTGGTGGGGCCGTTCAGCGGTATCCAGTCTTGAAGGGAGTGTTGTCCTGAAAGCTTATCAATATTGCGGATAAACTCACGTGCCTCGAAATTGATCACGTCATTACCCTTTTTGAATCGATCGATTTCCTCCAAAACCGTGATGGGAATGGCTACATCGTGTTCCTTGAAGTTGTGAATGGCGTTGTGATCAAAAAGGATGGCTGAGGTGTCGAGTACAAAGATTTTTCGGTTGCTTCGGTTGGCCATAATCACGATAGGGGGGGGCTGAAGTTTTGAATTAAGAACGCAATCTAAACAAATGTAGTCCTGCAAGAGCCCACATCGGGGTAAGGAGTGGATGGCACATATCGACAATTCGATGTTAACAACGTGGTATTGGTTGAATTTGTGTATCTTTGATGACAATAAATTTTTTCTGACTGGATGAAAATCGGTTTTTTGGAACCGGCCTTCCTAACGGCCTTGATTCTGGTAGCCGTACCGATTATTGTTCATCTGTTCAATTTCCGGAAGTTCAAAGTTGTTTACTTCACCAATGTCTCTTTTTTGAAGGAGCTCAAGGAGGAAACCAACTCCCGGTCCAAACTGAAGCATTTGTTGGTTCTGGCAAGCAGGATATTGGCTGTTGTATTGCTTGTGTTGGCATTTGCACAGCCCATCATTCCTACGGCTACCGGCAAAAAAGCCTTTTCGGGTAATATTGTGAGCATATATGTCGATAATTCCTTTAGTATGGAGGCATTGGGAACCAAAGGCACCCGTTTGGAAGAGGCAACAGGAATCGCCCGTGATATCGCCAAGTCCTACAAGCCGTCCGATCGTTTTCAACTGCTTACAGCGGATTTCGATCCCACACACCAAAGATTGATGTCGCGAGAGGAGTTTTTGACGGCCATCGACCAGGTGGAACCAAGCTCTTCCACCCGTACGGTTTCTGAAGTGCTGTCGAGGCAATCTGATATCATCAAAACCGGCGGAACGGGAAATAAGGTGGCCATCCAGATTTCCGATTTCCAACAATCCATAACCGACCTGACCACCATAAGGTCCGATTCGAACTTAAATGTGTTACTCGTTCCCCTTGCTGCCTCTGAAACGGATAACATCAGTTTGGATTCCTGTTGGTTGATGTCGCCAGTGACCCAAAAAGGTCAAATCACCGAAATTGGCGTTCGCGTTCGGAATCATGGTGCGGCCGAAATCTCTGCAGTGCCATTGAAACTCACCATTAACGGTTCGCAAAAATCGGCTGCAAGTGTCGACCTGGCAGCAGGTGGATTCCAGGACATCACCCTTTCTTTCACACCCGCTGATACGGGTTGGTATGCCTGCATGGTTTCCTTGGAGGACAATTCAGTCCTTTTTGATGATCGATATTTCTTCTCCTTTCAAGTGGCCGATGCTGTTCCAGTAGTCAGTATCAATGGACCCAACGGGGGAGCTTACTTCAAGTCACTGTTCCCGATTGACGGCTTTTTGAAGTATTCTGAGTTTACCGACAAGCAAATCGACTATGGTGCTGTGAGTGCCGCCCAGGTCGTGATTTTGAATGAAGTGCGTCAGCCTACCACGGGCTTGATTTCAGAAATGGAAAAGTTTGTCAAGAGAGGAGGCACTTTGGTGGTTGTACCGGACTCTGCCATGGACAGGCAGTCCTATGCTAATTTGTCGGCCTCACTCAACACAGGTGTTTTCGGTGGATTAAGTGTTACCCAGGATAAATTGGATAAGCTTCAACTGGAGGATCCTGTTTTTGAAGGGGTATTCACAAGCAAAAGCGGTATTGGATCATCCACGGACCTTCCGGGAGTAAACGCCTTTTTTCCTATCACAGGTGGAGTGCCGGAAATACTCATACGATTACGCAGCGGTGAAGGGTACCTGAGCCGATACCGGTCAGGGAACGGCACGGTATATCTGCTAGGGTCTGCGCTTTCGGGTCGCATGACTGGACTGGCTCGTCACGCTGTATTTGTCCCGATTTTTTATCGCATATGCCTGTTGTCAACCAATCCTCAGATATCGTCACTGCAAATTGGGCGAGACCCTAATTTGGAGCTAACCTCCTTTGGCATTACCGGCGACCGTGTTTTCAAACTGAAGGGCGGCAGTAAAGGGATTGAACTTATTCCCTCTCATCGACTGGTTGGCGCATCGGTCAAGGTTGGATTTGGCAACACTGTCAAAGAGGCTGGTCACTATGACCTTTCCATGGATGGGTTGTTGCTTGCAAAACCTGCTTTTAATTACAACAGGGCTGAATCCTACATGAAGTTTTACGATGCTGACCAGCTGACTCAGCAAGTGACCGAGGCGCGTTTGGATAACTTCAAGATCGATGCCAACTTTGGTGCCATCGCTATGGCGGGAAACAAGGAATCCACAGGTGTTCCCCTATGGAAGTACTGTATAATCC
>JBEAXM010000234.1:0-2782 GCA_041159805.1 Bacteroidota bacterium | reverse complement strand
TTCTACAATTGATCCTCGAACGCGGTGCCTCGTTTCAGAGCCCCAATTAATGCGCTTCTAGCCAGTTGTTGCCCTTGCCAGATTCTACCAATACGGGTACGTCCAAAGTCATCGCACCTTCCATCAAAGCCTTGATTTTTGGCTCTACATAAGCCAACTCTTCCGCGGGTACATCAAACAGCAATTCATCGTGCACCTGCAAAATCATCCGGGACTTCAATTTTTCGGCATTCAACCAATCGTGAATTTGAATCATCGCCAACTTGATCATGTCCGCGGCACTGCCCTGTATTGGCGCGTTGATCGCATTTCGCTCCGCAAAACCACGCATCACCGCATTCGCCGATAGAATATCACGCATGTATCTCCGTCTACCCAAAATGGTCTCTACATACCCCTGCTCCCTGGCCTTGTTCACCGTATCGTCCATGTATTCTTTCACCCCACCAAACTGCTTGAAATAGTTCTCAATGATTTCCTTGGCCTCACCACGGGAAATGCCCACGCGCTGACTCAAACCAAAGGCTGAAATGCCATAGATAATCCCAAAATTGACCGTTTTCGCCTTCCTCCGCATCTCTTTGTCCACCTCCTCCAAGTTCACACCCCAAACTTTCGCCGCCGTAGCTATATGAATGTCTAAGCCCTGCTTAAACGCTTCTTGCATCCCCGCATCGCCACTCATGTGCGCAATGATTCTCAGCTCAATCTGCGAATAGTCACAACTCAACAACACCGTTTCAGGTCCTTTCGAAACAAACGCCTTCCGAATCTCCCGGCCCAACTCTGTGCGAATGGGTATGTTCTGCAAATTGGGATTCTGACTGCTCAACCGCCCTGTTGCCGCAACCGCCTGATTAAAATGCGTATGCACCCGACCCGATTGCGCATCCACCAACAATGGCAATGCATCCACATAGGTGCTTTTCAATTTCTGTAAGGCCCTGAAATCGAGAATGTACTGCACAATGGGATGCTTACCCAACAACGCATTCAACGTTTCTTCATCGGTTTGATACTGTCCCGTTTTCGTCTTCTTCGGCTTATCTGAAAGCTTGAGTTTATCAAACAAAATGGTTCCTACTTGCTGTGCCGATGCGATATTAAACACTCCGCCCGCTTCCTGAAAAATGTTCGCCTGTACCCCGCGAACTTGCTCCAACAATTGATTGCTGTAATCTTTCAAAAAGTCTACATCCACACGCACGCCCTGCCGCTCCATCGCTTCCAAAACCAAAACCAATGGCATTTCCACATCCATCAGCAGTCCCAACAAACCGCGTTCTTCCAAAGCAGGCTTGAGAACACCATAGAGTTGGAATGTGACATCAGCATCTTCCGCCGCATATTCCGCAATGGCCGATAACTCCACATCGCGCATCGATCCCTGTGATTTACCCTTTTTTCCAATCAATGTCTCAATGGAAACAGGCGTATATCCCAAAAACTTCTCACTCAACAATTGCATGTTATGTCGCTGGTCGGGCTCCAATAAATAATGCGCCAACATGGTATCAAACATCGGCCCAGCCACCGTAACCCCATAATTCTGCAAAACGGTGATATCGTACTTGATGTTCTGGGCGATTTTTAATTTACTGGACGACAATACCCCTCTAAATCTTTCTACCAAAGCCACAGCCTCATCTCTGTTCGATGACACCGGCACATACCAACCTTTAAAGGCAGCCGTACTGAACGACAGTCCCACCAATTCAGCGTGCAACGATTCAACATCCGTGGTTTCTGTATCAAAGCAAAATTCCTCAGCCCCATTCAGCTCTTCAAGTAATGCCAATAGTGATTCTTCGGTATCCGCAACGCGATATTCATGCGCCACATCCTGAATGGTTTTATACACCGCAACCTCGACTTCCGATACCTCATCTGCATCGTCCAATACCTGATCGAACATCGACGTTTGATTGGCCGGTTGTGGTTTTACTTTCTTGGGCGATATCTGGGCGATGGGATTGCCAAACAAATCAACACCGCCGCTGCGAATCGGCGATGAGTCACCAATTACCGCTGCGGACGCCTCAGTAGATCCACCCGATTCTCCCAAAACGCGACGCATCAAGGTTCTGAACTCCAACTCCTCAAAAACTTCGCGCAATACTGGTTCATTCACAGGTTCCATTTTCAGCCCTTCCAAGTCCAATTCAATCGGTACTTGCGTATCGATGGTAGCAAGCCATTTGCTCACCTTGGCTTGCTCAGCATATGTGCGGAAATTCTCCTGCATCTTGCCCTTGAGCTTGTCGGTATTTTCCAAGATGGCTTCCATGCTGCCGTATTCTTGGATCAACTTCTTGGCCGTCTTCTCACCCACGCCGGGCACACCTGGGATGTTATCAGACGCATCTCCCCACAACCCCAAAATATCGATCACTTGCTTTGGATCGGTAATTTCCCACTTCTTCAAAATCTCTTCCACACCCAAAATCTCATCGCCATTACCCATTCTCGCAGGCTTATAAATTTTCACATTGTCGCGCACCAACTGACCGAAATCTTTATCGGGCGTCATCATAAAAACATCATATCCCAAATCGCCCGCTTTCCATGCCAATGTCCCAATGATATCATCGGCCTCATAACCATCCATCGTAATGACCGGGATGTTGAATCCCTCAATAATACGGAAAACATAGGGGATGCTCTTGCGCAAATCCTCCGGCATTTCTTCCCGCTGAGCCTTGTAAGCCTCGAATTGGATGTGGCGCTGCGTTGGGGCAGAAGTGTCAAATACCACCGCCAAGTGGGTGGGCTTCTGTTTCTT